>JANMHO010000341.1:0-6155 GCA_031375195.1 Rhodobiaceae bacterium | reverse complement strand
ATGATCTCGACGTGAACTGTCAGCGCCTGTCGTAAGGGCTGTCGCACCAGTATTTCTTCCCGCCTCTGCCAGTGAACTTGTCGGTCCGCACGTTGTATGTCCGGTAATGCGCCCTGCACCATTTCACGTGCTTGCTGTGCGAGAAACGAACACGGGGCCGGTAAAAATAATCATAATCGTAGAAATAGTCGTTCCAGTATGGACCCCGGCGATAATAATAGGGATCATAACGATATCCGTAGTAAGGCCATGGATTGTAGTAAAAATAGACGCGAGGCCGCGAATAGCGCCTTTTTTTCTTGTACCACCATTCAGAATCTCCCCGATGCTTGACCACCGTCACCGAATTGACATCCGGCATTTGCCCGGTTCTCGGCACCGTCAGCGCCGCGACCGGCAGGACGCTGCTCGCGATAAAGGCGAGAGCGGCTGTTGAACTGACAAGAATCTTGATCATGATCAAACCTCGCTTTTCAGAATACCATACCTCAAAAATGCGCCAAAAGAATGAAATTGGCATTGAGGCAAATCAATTCCGCTTTCTCACCCGCCAATTTTCAACAGGAGCTTTCCTGCAACTTGGCGTGATCCCAGTTGGGTGAACATGTCGTGAACCTTCTCAAACGGATAAACGCCCTCGATGGGCAAAGTGATTGTTCCGCTTGCTATCCCTTCGATAACTTGCGGCGCGCCTTCAGCCCAAGCAGGCGAGAAGAAATCGAGATGGCCGATATGCCGCCTTGTGAAGGTCAATGACTTCCGCATCAAGCGTTCCCGCATAGACGCTTTCAACAAGCGCTTTCACATCAGTCCAAAAGCTTTCCGGCAGCGCATCATTCAATCGCTTGGATCATGCGGCCTATACCAGCCAAAACCAGAGCGGAAACGATCATCGGGGCCTACGTGACTGTCATCGTGCGGATAACAGATGAATATTTGGACATTGGTTTTGGCCGCGGCTGCCGATGTCAGGGAGGCGCTAACGGGTTGCCTGTTCTGTATGAATTGGAAAGCGCCGCTACCACCTGCAAAATTATCGGCGACGAGTTGCCTCATGCCAACACCGCGCTGGGCCGACTCCCGTGAGTCTGCTGTGCGCCAATTGTTCCAGTTTTTCCGCTCTGCCCGGGATCGTAAAAGACCGATTTTATGGGGAAAAACTGGCTGGGGCGGGAGGGATCGAACCTCCGTATGGCGGAATCAAAATCCGCTGCCTTACCGCTTGGCGACGCCCCAATCGTTGCCCCCTATAGCGTAGCAATGCCACGCCCGCAACTGACTTGCGCCGGGAATTTGACCTGACTATAAAACACCCTGATAATCGGAGTGTAGCGCAGCCTGGTAGCGCACCTGCTTCGGGAGCAGGGGGTCGGAGGTTCGAATCCTCTCACTCCGACCAGTTTTGGCCATGATTTTGGGGCGATAGTCTTGGTCAATGAAGCTGCTTCGAGTGTTCATTGTAACAGCATTGTTTATATGGCCGTCCAATGCAGGCGGTGAGGAACCGCTGGTTGCTGCAAAAGTTATCGTATTTAAATCCGAGCGCAGGATAGAACTCCTGATGTGAAATCGGAAATTTTGAAGACCTATGAAGTTTCGCTGGGTGGCAATCCTGAAGGGCCCAAGTCGCAACAGGGCGATTCTAAAACACCGGAAGGGATTTACAAAATCTCGGGCCGAAATCCCGTCAGCAACTATCACCTCTCGCTGCGGATTTCATACCCCAACAAACAGGACATCGTGAAAGCGGAACCCCTCGGTGTTTCGCCGGGCGGCGACATCTTCATCCATGGATTGCCGAATGGTAGAGGCTTTCTCGGATTTCAACATCTGCTCTATGATTGGACAGATGGCTGCATAGCGGTGACCAATCAAGAGATAGAGGAAATCTGGAACATGGTTCCAGATGGCATTCCAATCGAAATCAGACCCTGATTTAGCGTCGACCCAAAAGATTCCATACGGCTGGAAATGCGAGGGCTGCAAGGACTGCTTTTACGATGTCGGCCAGCCAGAATGGTGCGAGGCCGTATTCGACAGCAGGGCCGAAACCTCCCACAAATGTCGAGAGCCAGATCAGGCCTGGCACGTAGAGAATGGCGCCGCCCAAAAGCGTTGCCACGAGCATTTTGGGAATGCTGCGGTCCCAGCCCTTTTCGGCGAGCCAGCCGACAAGGCCCGCAGCCAGAATGAAGCCGATGATGTAACCGCCGGTTGGCCCGATGATGCCGGGATAGCCGTCTGGGGTTGGCGCAAAAACGGGAAGTCCGACAGCTCCTTCAGCGGCATAAAGCGCCAGGGTTGCGGCGCCAAGACGAGAACCAAAAGCCGCGCCAATGCAGAGGACGGCCAGCGTTTGAAGGGTCAGGGGGACCGGCAGTTGCACCACTGTGATGTGAGCGGCCGCAGCTACAACAAGACTGCCAAGAATCGCCAATGCGCCATTGCGCAAAAGGCTTTGCGACGTGGCGGGCCAGAGTTGATTGGCGAGTGTCGGATTAGATGTGTTCATTTTGGTCCAGTCCCCTTAAAACCGATTTTTGATTGGCATATGTTTAGTTGGGATAAAGGTTGGGCGCAACAGGGGGTTCACGGCGATGAATAGGCTTGCATTCGACCTGAATTTTGAACCCAAATATGGGCATGCGGTGGACCTATCGCCCCTGCTTCGGCGGGTCACCTGCAATAACCCAGGCCCTTTCACGTTCACAGGCACCAACACTTTCATTGTGGGGCGCGGGACGGTTGCGATTGTTGATCCCGGTCCTGATGATGGAGGCCATTTGGCGGCCATCCTGCGTGCCACAAGCGGTGAAACCGTCAGCCACATTTTTGTGACCCATACGCATGCTGATCATTCTCCCCTTGCCGCAAAGCTTGCTGAAGCGACTGGCGCGAGAACCTATGGCGCATTGTTCAACAGGGCAAGGCATGATGGCTTTCGGCTTGATGCAAGCATAGATGAAACTTTCTCACCGGATTTCGCGGTGGGCGACAGCGACGTTATTGGCGGGACGGGCTGGAATCTGCAGGGCGTGTCCACGCCAGGCCACATGGGCAATCACATGGCCTACGCGCTGTTGGAAGAAAAGTCCCTGCTCGTTGGCGATCATGTCATGGCCTGGGCCACCAGCATCGTCGCGCCTCCGGACGGTCATATGGGCGATTACATGGCTTCGCTGCAAAAACTCTTGAAACGGGATGATGAGGTTCTTAATCCCGCTCACGGGCCTTTAGCGAAAAATCCCAAGAAATTAACCGGGGGAATTTTGGCGCACCGGAATATGCGAGAAGAGATGGTTTTAGCCCGGGTGAAAGCGGGTGACCGGGCCGTGGAGGACATCGTCAAGGCGATTTATGTTGATCTTGATCCAAAGCTTCATGGGGCGGCCAGGTTATCAACTTTGGCGCACTTGGAGCATCTGGTTGAGCGGGCGCTTGTTGAAATGCGAGGCGCGTATTACGCCGCGCTGAAATAGTGAAAGTCAAACACCTGCCCGCGGATCAATCGGCGTGATGGCCCCCAGTGCCAAAATCCCTTCCAGCATTTTTGCGCCTGCCAGCAGTTTCGCTTCACCTCTTGGCGGGGCCACGATCTGAATGCCAACTGGCAAGTTATCCCCGGTGAAACCCGCCGGGATTGAGATCGCCGGGCAGCAGACGGCGGTGATGGCTGAAACGATCAAGAGCCAATCCACGTAGGTCGTGAATTTCGTTCCATTACAATCCGTTACATAGCGCTGCTCAACCGGAAAAGGAGGAACGATGGTGGTGGGGCAGAGGAGCAGATCGTATGTTTCGAAAAACTTCAACATGCGGTGAAACATGGCGCTGCGCTGGGCTTCGGCTTTTGAAATGTCGGTTGCCGTGAGCGCCAGGCCTTTTTCGATATTCCAGATGATTTCGGGCTTGAGTTGGTCGCGGTTGGTTTCAAGCAGTGCTCGCATGCCGACGGCATAACTCATGGCCCGGAGTGTTTGGGTGCATTCCATGGCCTCATGCAAATCCGGGTGAGCCTCTTCAACGATCACACCTTGGCTTTCAAACTTTCGGGCCGCTGCCATGACGATTGCGGCAACCTCTGGATCAACGGGGCTGATGCCGAGGTCGCGACTGATGGCGACGCGCTTTGGTTTCCAGCCGGAGCGGGCGGCCTTGAGATAGGACGTGCCATCTGAGGGAAGCGACAGGGGATCGCCCTGCTCTTCGCCAATCATGGCGTCAAACAGCAGAGCCAGATCTTCGACATTTCGGGCCATCGGGCCCTCAATCCCCAAGGTGCTGTCAATTTTGTTGCCAACGGTTGCGGCCACCCGGCCTGGTGATGGCCGCATGCCGACGACGCCGCAGAAGCTGGCGGGGTTACGGAGCGAGCCGCCGAGATCGGAGCCATGGGCCACCCAGGCCATGCCGGTGGCCAAGGCCACTGCGGCACCACCGGATGAACCGGCGGCTGATTTTGTTGTATCCCAAGGGTTTAAGGTGCGGCCAAAGACTTCATTGAAGGTATTGGCCCCTGCCCCAAACTCCGGTGTGTTTGACATGGCGTAAATGATGCCGCCGTTTTTCTCAAGGTGGGTGACCAGAATATCAGAGGTCTCGGCAATGCGAGTGGCATAGATGGGCGAGCCCTGGGTGCAGCGTATGCCTGCGACATCGGACAAATCCTTGATCGGCACGGGCAGGCCTGCCAGTGGACCCCGTTCCGCGATCGGCTTTTTCATCAGGTCTTTGGCATGGGCGCGGGCGCGGTCAAAGCAGAGGGTTGGCAACGCATTCACTTTGCTGTCCACGTCGGAAATGCGCTTTTCCAGGGCGTCCAGGCAATCCAGCGGTGTCACGTCACCACTTTTCAAAGCGGCAACGATTTCAGTGGCAGTGGATCTATAGAGTTCGGCCATCTGGCTATCCTTTATTTGAACCTGTTGCCCTCCAGGGGACAAGGGGAGTAAACAATGCGCAATATTTCAGCAGGAGACAATCATGAATGCACCCGTAACATCAGCACCCGGCATGAACAAGCAATGGGTGGAGCGCCGTGCCAAGGCTGTTTCGCGGGGTGTTGGCATGGGTGCGCCCGTCATGGCCGCGCGCGCCGAAAACTCGGAAATCTGGGACATTGAAGGCAACCGCTATATTGATTTTGGCGGCGGCATCGCTGTCGTCAACACCGGCCATCGGCACCCGCTCATCATGAAGCGGGTCTATGAGCAGTTGGAGAAATTCACCCACACCTGCGCCATGGTGATGCCCTATGAGCCGTTCATCGAGCTTTGTGAAAAGCTCAATGCAATTGCGCCCATGTCCGGCGAAAAGAAATCAGCGCTGGTGACGACGGGCGCGGAGGCTGTTGAAAATGCAGTGAAGTTCGCCCGCTGCTATACGGGGCGCTCGGATGTCATCGCCTTTCATGGCGGCTTCCATGGGCGCACGCTGCTGGGCATGGCGCTGACCGGCAAAGTGCTGCCTTACAAGATGAAGTTCGGGCCAATGCCTGGCGGCATCTGGCATGTGCCGTTTCCGGTCGAGCACAAGGGCATCAGTGTCGAGGATTCCATTCATGCCATTGAGTTGCTGTTCAAGTGCGATGTGGAGCCTTCGCGGGTTGCGGCCATTATCATTGAGCCGGTGCAGGGCGAAGGTGGATTTTATGTGGCGCCCAAGGAACTCATGGTGCGGCTGCGCAAGCTGTGCGACGAGCATGGCATCGTGCTGATAGCGGATGAAATTCAATCCGGCTTCGGGCGCACGGGCAAATGGTTTGCCATGGAGCACTATGGCGTAGAGCCTGATCTGGTGACGGTTGCCAAATCGCTCGCTGGCGGGTTCCCGCTGGCTGGTGTTGTCGGGCGCGCCAAGATCATGGACGCGCCAGACCCCGGCGCCATTGGCGGCACCTATGCAGGCAACCCCGTTGCCTGTGCTGCAGCACTCGGCGTTTTCGAAGCTTTCGAAACCGAAGGCCTGATGGAAAAGGCGGAGGCCCAGGGCAAGAAAATTATGGCGCGCATGAAGGCCGTCAAAGCCAAGGGCCGCGGCATGCCAATTGGCGATGTGCGCGGGCTTGGGGCCATGTGCGCGTTCGAGTTGGTGACGGAGCATGGCGGCAACAAGCCTGACGCGGCAGGCGCCAAAGCGCTGGCTGCAAAATGCCT
>JANMHO010000333.1:0-4680 GCA_031375195.1 Rhodobiaceae bacterium | reverse complement strand
TGGACTGAATTTCTAATCCGATCATGGATCAATAGGCGGATACAATATGGCTAAAGAACGTAGCGAGCGCGGCGGAGATCGCAAGGACAACCGGGAAGAGCGCGACAGCGAATTCACCGACAAGCTCGTGCACATCAATCGTGTCGCGAAGGTTGTGAAGGGCGGCAAGCGCTTCGGTTTTGCGGCGCTTGTTGTTGTTGGCGACCAGAAGGGCCGCGTTGGCTTTGGCCATGGCAAGGCGCGTGAAGTGCCGGAAGCCGTGCGCAAAGCCACGGAAGCTGCCAAGCGCGTGCTCATTCGCGTGCCGTTGCGTGAAGGCCGCACTTTGCATCACGACATTGATGGCCGCTGGGGCGCTGGCAAGGTGACCCTTCGCGCAGCCCCTCCCGGAACCGGCATAATCGCTGGTGGACCGATGCGCGCCGTGTTTGAATCAGTCGGCATTCATGACGTTGTGGCGAAATCCAAGGGCTCATCGAACCCTTACAACATGGTTCGCGCCACGTTTGATGCCTTGAAAAACCAGACGAGCCCACGTTCCGTGGCAGCGCGTCGCGGCAAGAAGGTGAGCGATGTTTTGCGCCGTCGTGATCCCGACGCGGCATCTGTAGAATAATTCGAGGATAGATCGTTATGGCCAAAGCCCCAGCAACAAAAACACTGACCGTCATGCAGTACGCCAGCCCCCAGCGGCGTCCAGCTGACCAGCGCGCCACCTTGGTTGGCCTTGGCCTCAACAAGATGAACCGGCATTCGACCCTGATCGACACGCCTTCCGTGCGTGGCATGATTAAAAAGGTTGCCCACCTCGTCCGCGTGGTTGAATAAGTTTTAAGGAATACGAAGATGAAGCTCAATGAAATTGCCGATAATCCAGGTTCACGCAAGATCCGCAAGCGTGTAGGGCGTGGTTTGGGTTCAGGCCTTGGCAAAACTGCCGGTCGCGGCGGCAAGGGACAAACGGCGCGCAAAGGCGGCGCCAAGGCAGGCTTTGAAGGCGGCCAGATGCCCATCTATCGCCGCTTGCCAAAACGTGGTTTCAACAAGCCAAATCAGGTTAAATACAACGAGGTCAACCTGCAATCGGTGCAAGCCGCGGTTGATGCCAAGAAGCTTGATGTCAAGGCTCCGGTTACCGTTGCAGCTTTGATCGCAGCTGGCGTTTTGACGCGCCCCCATGGCGGCGTTCGTTTGCTGGCCAAGGGCGAACTCAAGGCAAAGCTTTCCTTCGAGGTGTTTTATGCCACCAAGGGCGCCATTGCCGCGGTTGAGAAATTGGGTGGCAGTGTCAAGGTCTTGCGGCCTGTTGAAGTGCCGTCTGAGCATAAAAAGTAGGGTTGCGTGCGTGGACGAGCCACCCCACATAGGTGGATTGGTGGAACAACGCTAAAGGTACGAGATGGCATCTGCGGCTGAACAACTTGCGGCAAACCTGAATTTCGGCGCGCTGGCGAAATCCGAAGACCTGAAGAGCCGTATCTGGTTCACCCTCGGCGCGCTCATCGTTTATCGCCTTGGCACCTATATCCCTGTTCCCGGCATTGACGCCGTCGAATTGGCCAAATTTGCCGCCCAGAATTCATCGGGCATTCTCGGCTGGGTGAATGGGCTCGCTGGCGGCGCGCTTGGCCGCCTTGCGATTTTCGCGCTCAATATCATGCCTTACATTTCAGCCTCGATCATCATGCAATTGATGACGACGGTTTCGCCCCATCTTGAAGCCCTCAAGAAGGAAGGCGAATCCGGGCGCAAGAAAATGAACCAATATACGCGCTATGGGACAGTGATCCTGGCGGCGCTGCAGGCCTATGGCATTGCGGTGGGGCTTGAGGGGCAGGGCAATCTCGTCACTGACCCTGGCATGTTTTTCCGCCTCAGCACGGTCATCACGCTGACCGGCGGCACCGTGTTCCTGATGTGGCTTGGCGAGCAGATCACTTCGCGCGGCATCGGCAACGGCATATCGCTCATCATTTTTGCAGGCATCGTATCCGGCTTGCCGGGCGGCATCGCCGCCATGCTGGAGCTTGGCCGGACGGGGCAGATGTCCACATTCCTGGTGCTTGGCATCATGATCATGGCCCTGGGCGTTGTGGCCTTCATCGTGTTGTTTGAGCGCGCCCAGCGGCGCTTGCTCATTCAATACCCAAAGCGCCAGGTGGGCCAGAAAGTTTTCCAGGGCGACAGCTCGCATCTGCCGCTGAAGCTGAACACGGCTGGCGTTATTCCGCCGATCTTTGCTTCATCGCTTTTGCTGCTTCCCTTGACGGTTGCGAACTTCAGCGCTGGTCAGGGGCCGGATTGGCTCATCTCAATCACATCGCTGCTGGGCCATGGCAAGCCGCTCTATTTGCTGCTGTTTGCAGCGCTGATCATCTTCTTTGCCTTCTTCTATACTTCCATCATGTTCAATCCGAAGGAAACGGCTGAGAACCTGAAGAAGTATGGAGGTTTCATTCCGGGAATCCGCCCCGGCGAAAAAACTGCGGAATACATCGACTATGTCCTGACCCGGGTCACCGCCATCGGCGGGCTTTACCTGACGGTCATCTGCCTCCTGCCGGAGCTTCTCATCGGCTACACAGGCGTTCCATTCTACTTTGGCGGCACATCGCTGTTGATTATCGTGAGTGTGACCATGGATACCGTGGCGCAGGTTCAGGGGCATCTCTATGCCCAGCAGTATGAAGGCCTGATCAAGAAATCGAAGCTCCGCGGCAATCGTAAATGAACTTGATACTTCTCGGGCCTCCGGGTGCTGGCAAGGGCACGCAAGCCAAGGTTCTGGAGCAATCGCGCGGGCTGAAGCAACTGTCCACCGGCGACATGCTCAGGTCTGCCATTGCGGCTGGCAGTGAAATTGGACTGCGAGCCAAGTCCATTATGGACCGTGGCGACCTGGTTTCTGACGCTGTTATTGTGGCCGTGGTGGCTGAGCGAATTGGCAGGCCAGATGTTGCGGCAGGCGTTGTGTTCGATGGTTTCCCGCGCACACCTGCCCAGGCCCAGGCTCTCGACAAGATGCTGGCCGCCCGCGGGCAGAAAGTTGATGCCGTCATTGAAATGAAGGTTGAGGACGAGGTTCTCATTTCCCGCATTTCCGGCCGCTATACCTGCGCCAAATGCGGCAAAGGCTATCATGACAGCTTCGCCAAGCCAGCAAGGCCAGGAATTTGCGATGCGTGTGGCTCCAGCGAGTTCACGCGCCGCGCCGACGACAATGAAAAGACGGTCCGCGACCGTTTGAATGTTTACAACAAACAGACAGCTCCGCTGGTGAGTTACTACACCAGCCAGGGCAATTTGCACAGTGTGGACGGTATGGCAGACATTAACCACGTGACTGCTGCCATCGGACACATTTTGGACGGTGTGCAGCGCTAAAATTATGGGTCAATCCGGTTGACGCGTCAGCGATTCCAGCCTAATGACACCCACAATCTTGGTCTGCATGAGAGCTGGCTTAGGGAGGGAAACCTCTTTGAGTGCGGCTTTGTGCCATTGTAGCGCTGTTATGACTGAATTATGAAGGAGCCCAGGGGCTGTATAAGTCCATGGAAAGCTTAGGAGAAATAGAGTGGCCCGTATCGCAGGCGTAAATATACCAACCAACAAGCGCGCAGTTATTTCGTTGCGCTATATTCACGGAATCGGCCCGGTCAACGCGGTGGAAATCTGTGACAAGGTCAAAATTCCCCACAGCAAGCGGGTCAATGAGCTGAGTGATGCGGAAGTTCTGGCAATCCGCGAAGTCATCGACCGTGACTATGTGGTTGAGGGCGATCTTCGCCGTGAAGTTTCGATGAATATCAAGCGTTTGACGGATTTGAGCTGCTATCGTGGCTTGCGCCACCGCAAGGGCCTGCCGGTTCGTGGCCAACGCACCCATACCAACGCTCGCACCCGCAAGGGACCAGCCAAAGCCATCGCTGGCAAGAAGAAGTAAGGACATAGCATCATGGCTAAAGAAACCGCCCGCCCGCGCCGCAAAGAGCGCAAGAACATCTCATCCGGCGTTGTTCATGTGAACTCGTCATTCAACAACACCATGATCACGATCACTGACGTTCAGGGCAACACGATTGTCTGGGCATCGGCTGGCAAGCTCGGATTCAAGGGCTCGCGCAAATCCACTCCCTATGCCGCGCAGATGGCTGGCGAGCAGGTTGCCCGCGCTGCGATGGAACACGGCATGCGCACTGTTGAAGTTGAAGTCACAGGTCCCGGCTCGGGCCGTGAGTCAGCTTTGCGCGCGCTGCAAGCCTGCGGATTGCAGGTCACATCAATTCGTGATGTCACACCCATTCCACACAATGGCTGCCGCCCTCCGAAGCGTCGCCGCGTCTAACAGGTAAAGTACGGGGCTCGATCAAGAGGCCCGAAACGAGAAGGCCGATAACGGGTGAGTTCTTGTAGCTCAACTGGAAAATCCACGGGATAGCAAAATATGCATGTGAATCAGAAGAACTGGCAGGAACTCATCCGCCCGACGAAGCTCGATATTCAGCCGGGCCGTGAACGCCGCAAAGTGGCGACCGTGGTCGCTGAGCCGCTGGAGCGCGGCTTTGGCACGACGCTTGGAAATGCATTGCGCCGCATTCTTCTGTCATCGCTGCAGGGCGCCGCCGTGTCCTCGGTGCAGATTGATGGCGTGTTGCATGAATTTTCGTCGATCGCCGG
>JANMHO010000323.1:0-1781 GCA_031375195.1 Rhodobiaceae bacterium | reverse complement strand
CTTGATACGATGGTGAACATTGTCGAAAACCCGAATGTTGCCTGCCTGTTTTTCATTCCAGGATGTGAAGATACGCTGCGCCTGGCTGGCCGGGCAAAGATCAGGCATGATTCCGATTTGCTGAAGCATTGCGCGGTGAACGGCAAGCCGCCCAGAGTTGGCGTGCTGATTTCAATCGAAGAGGTGTTTCTGCATTGCGCCAAGGCGCTGAAGCGCTCGAGGTTATGGCAGGATGACTACGTGCAGGACCGAAGTGTTATGCCGAGCATAGCGCGCATCATTCTCGAGCAAACGTGCGAGAGTGAGGTTGACGAGAACGTGGCGAGCGAAGCGGACACTTCAGTTGAAGACAATTATCGCAACGAGCTATATTAAATGGATCAAATAAAAAAAGGCTTGAGAACGCCATGCTCTCAAGCCCTGAAACGGGGGGTGTGGCTTATTCAGTTACAGTGGCTGTTTCCGCGAAGTCTTTTCCTTCAAGCAGAGCGTCAACTGCAGCCCTGACTTCGTCGGTCACCGGTTTGTTAGCAGCATCCTCAAGAGCGGCGACCGCATCTGTTTCAGCCGTTTCGGCTACGTCGGCAGTTGTATCTTTTTCGGCCAAGGCCGCGGTCACTGCCGGATCAGCGGCAACGGCGTCGTCGAGAGTTTTTTGCGCGTCATCCAGGGCCGTTTGCAACCCTTCCGTCAATGTGGAGTCGGTATTGGCGTCAAGCGCGGCCTGGGCTTCGTCCACCGCACCGGCAAGCGGTTGATTGGCGGCGGTCGCGGCGGCAACCGCATCTTCCCAAGCGGCAAGGGCTTCGGATGCATCAGCAGCAGCCTCTTTTGCTGCCGCATTGGCTTTCATGTACTCTGCGATCTTGCCTACGCGCGAATTGGGCGATGCATTGGCCAGGGCATTGGCTGAGGCGTGAGCCGCGTTCAAGGCTCCAAGTTGTGAAGCGATACTGCCATGATTGGTTTTTTCTTGTGAGGCTGTTTTGGAAGACGAGCTGCCCCCTGCGTTGCCCTTTCCGCCACCATTGCCACCACCATTGCCACCACCATTGTTACCACCATTGCCACCACCATTGCCGCCTTTGCCAGCATAGGCGCTTTTCGCGGAGAAAGGATTTTCTGTTCCTGGCAACATGCTCGCTGCGACAAAACCCATGCTGAGTGCTAAAACTAAAACAGACTTCGATGTTTTGGCAGCCATAATTGCTCTCTCTTCTGGTTGAATGCAAAACCACAAACTAATAATGCAATATCTGGCATTGCGATAGTTAACACAATGGGAATCAATTCTGTCGCTGAATCATTCATTGCTGAAAAAGGCAAAATTTTAAATAAATTGACCTTCCGCTGAAGTTTTATCCAGCTGCAACCGGAGTCCCCGGCTGTTGCATGCCCAGTCTGGCTGTTCGAGCGACAGGCCGGGCGTGGAGGCCTGCTACGGTGAGTTTTGCAGCGCCTGCTCCAAATCGGCGACCAAATCGGCGGTGTCCTCAATGCCGATGGAAAAGCGGATGAGATTTTCTGGCACGATGCTGTCTGGCCCTTCGACAGATTTTCTATGCTCGGCAAGGCTTTCGACGCCCCCCAGCGATGTGGCGGGCGTGAACACTTTGAGGCGCGCCGCGACGCCGCGGGTTTGGGCTTCGTCGCCATTCACCAGAATGGACAGCATGCCGCCGAAACCGCCTGCCATTTGGCTTTTGGCGATTTTGTGTTGCGGGTGGCCTTCAAGGCCCGGATAGAGCACAGCGTTAAGCTTCGGGTGCTTTTCAAAATGC
>JANMHO010000318.1:0-3198 GCA_031375195.1 Rhodobiaceae bacterium | reverse complement strand
TTGGGCGTCCCAGCTGACATTCTCGAAACCCACGGAGCTGTAAGTCGTGAATGCGCCATGGCGATGGTCGCAGGCGCGCTTGATCATTCGTCCGCCGAAATTGCCGTTTCCGTAACGGGCATTGCAGGGCCAAATGGTGGTTCTTTGGAGAAACCCGTGGGCCTCGTCCATTTCGCCTGTGGAACGAAAAACAACATCGCCCATCGCAGGCAGCGTTTTGGCGACATCGGCCGTGAAAGCATCCGCTTGGCCGCCGTGGGAGTAGCGCTGGAAATGTTGGAGGCTCAGGTTCCGTAGAGTTTCCTCACGCGAGCCTCAAAAGCGCTCATGATCTTTTGGGCGGCGCTGCTGAAAAGAGTTCCCATGACCATTTGCAGCATGGCGCTTTTCATTTCGTAGTCTACTGTAAAAGCAATATCGGATGACTGTTTTGAAGCTGGTGTAATGACCCATGATGACACAAGTCTTTTCACTGCATTACCGGTTGAAACGGCGCGAACAGTGTGTTCGGCGCTGTGTGTCTCGACATCGCTGGCGAACACTTCCTGTATCCCCATCTTCTGATAGCCGATCAGCAGATCAGCGCTGAACCGCTCTCTGCCCGCTTCCAAAACCCTTCGGTCACGGACGGTTGACCTTTCAACCAATGGTAAAAATTCCTCGTAGCTTCCCACATCCGCAACGACAGCAAATAGCTGCGCCGGTGAAAACCCCACCCGCCGTGTGACAGTGTATTTCGGCAATTCCTCAGTGTCCGGAGTGCTGGATGCGGGCTTGGCGCAGCCTGGCGAAATCATCGCCGGCATGGTGCGACGACCGTGTGAGCGGCGATGCGGCAACCATCAGGAAGCCCTTGGAGTAAGCCACGGTTTCATAGGCCTTGAATTCATCAGGTGTCACGAACCGGTCAATGGCCGCGTGCTTTCGCGTGGGCTGCAGGTATTGGCCAATCGTAATGAAATCAATATTGGCCGAGCGCATGTCGTCCATGACCTGCATCACTTGCTCGCGCGTTTCCCCCAACCCCACCATGATGCCGGATTTGGTAAACATCAGGGGATCAAGTTCCTTCACCCGTTGGAGCAGGCGCAGCGAATGGAAGTAACGCGCGCCGGGCCGGATTTTCAAATAGAGCGCCGGCACGGTTTCCAGGTTATGGTTGAACACATCGGGGCGCGCCTCGACAACCTGTTCAAGCGCGCCGTCTTTTTTCAGGAAATCCGGCGTCAAAACTTCAATCGTTGTGCTGGGCATGGCGGCGCGTGTTGCGCGAATGACACGGGCAAAATGGGAGGCCCCGCCATCATCAAGGTCATCGCGGTCAACACTTGTGATCACGGCGTGCGACAGCCCCATGCGCTTGATCGCATCGGCGACTTTTTCCGGTTCATTCCCGACAAGCGCTTCCGGCAGGCCAGTCTTCACATTGCAGAACGCGCAAGCCCTCGTGCAGGTATCGCCCATGATCATGAAGGTCGCGTGCTTCTTCGACCAGCACTCGCCAATGTTCGGGCAGCCCGCCTCTTCGCAAACCGTGACAAGGCCGTTCTCACGCACAATCTTCTGGGTTTCCGCATAGACAGCCGAACCGGGCGCCTTGACCCTTATCCAGTCGGGCTTTCGCAGAAGAGGAGTATCTGCCTTATGCGCCTTTTCGGGATGGCGGACCCGTCGATCAAGAACCGTTGCCATCACGTGCTTTTTGTTCGGAAGAAACGAAAGACATAAATCACGATCACGGCGCCGACTGCCGCAACCAGAAGATTGCCTGAAAACCAGCCTGGCAGAAACTGGTCAATCCGCAGATTCAATGCCTTGGCAAGCCACTCTCCCAGGAACGCGCCGATAATTCCAACAATCACATTCATGAATATGCCCATGTCGGATCGGGTAATTTTTTCGGCGATCCAGCCAGCCAGACCACCAATAATCACCGTCCAAAGAAGGCCAACTCCGCCGCCTAGATCCATCAGATTGTTCATTTTCCAGCACTCCTGTGAGATGACGGCATCAAGTTAGAATCTTTGCGATGATCATGACAATAATAGCGCCGATGGTGGCGGTTGCAATATCACGGGCATATTCGTTCCTTATGCCAAGATCTATACCCGCTTTATTAAGAACGAATGATCCAACAAACGAGCCAATTACACCACTAATAAGATACTGAATGAGGTTTTGCTGGCCCGGAATCACCCAGCTCGCAATCCATCCCGCGACCAGGCCGAGACACAGGGCGATCAAGATATTTCTGGTGTCCATAGGTGCCTCCATTCAATCGCCGACAACTCCTACATGTGGATAACGCGGCCCTGCGAATCAAGAACGCTTTCGTGCATCATTTCAGAAAGGGTCGGATGCGGAAATACCGTATGCATCAGGTCTTCTTCTGTTGTCTCCAGCCCCATGGCGATGACAAATCCCTGGATGAGCTCCGTGACTTCCGCGCCCACCATATGGGCGCCCAGCAAGCGCCCGGTCTTTGCATCGAAGATGGTTTTGACCAGGCCCTGGTCCTCGCCCAGTGCAATGGCCTTGCCGTTGGCGAGGAAGGGGAAGCGGCCAATCTTCAGTTCAAATCCCGCCGCCTTGGCCTTGGCTTCGGTGAGGCCTACTGAGGCCACCTGCGGATGGCAATAGGTGCAGCCGGGGATGTGCTCCTTCTTCATGGGGTGGGCATCGAGGCCCTTGATTTTCTCAATGCAGATAACGCCCTCATGCTCGGCCTTGTGGGCCAGCATGGGCGGGCCTGCCACATCGCCGATGGCATAGATGCCAGCCACGTTGGTTCGGCTGAAACCATCCGCGACGATGCAGCCCTTTTCGGTTTTCACACCGAGCGCTTCGAGGCCTAGATTTTCAATATTGCCAACAACGCCAACCGCCGAAATAACACGGTCCACGGTGATCTCGGTTTTCGTGGCACCCTGCTCTATTGTGGCCGTAACGCTATTCGCGGCTTTCTTCAGCGCGCTGACTTTCGCGCTGAGTTTGATCTTGAGTCCCATTTTTTCCAACTGCTTCTGGGCGACTTTGGCGATCTCGGCGTCTTCCACCGGCATGACCTGGTCCATGATTTCAACCACGGTCACATCCACGCCCATCGCATTGTAAAAACTCGCAAACTCGATGCCGATGGCGCCGGAGCCGACGACGAGCAATGACTTCGGCATTTCAGGCGGCACCATGGCCTCGAAA
>JANMHO010000280.1:0-6241 GCA_031375195.1 Rhodobiaceae bacterium | reverse complement strand
TTAAAACTCAATCCCGGCTTGCGCCTTCACGCCTGATCTGAACGGGTGCTTGATCAGTTCCATTTCAGTCACCAGATCGGCGATCTCGATCAATTCTTCCTTGGCGTTGCGGCCGGTGATGACGATGTGCTTGTCGGCTGGGCGGCTTTTCAGAACGTCCAGCACTTCTTGCAATGGCAGATAGTCGTAGCGCAACACGATGTTGAGTTCATCGAGCAGCACCATCTTGTAACTTGGATCGGCGATCAGGCGCTTGGCTTCCTCCCAGCCTTCCCGGGCGTGGGCAATGTCGCGGTTGATGTCCTGGGTTTCCCAGGTGAAGCCTTCGCCCATGGCTTTGATGGTGACCAGTTCGGGGAATTTTTCCAGAACCGTGCGCTCGCCAGTTCCCCATGAACCCTTCACAAATTGGATGACGCCAGAGCGCATCCCGTGGCCCACATGGCGGAACACCATGCCGAAGGCGGCGGTGGATTTGCCCTTGCCCTTGCCGGTGTGGACAATGAGCAGGCCGCGCTCAATGGTTTTGCCAGCCATGATCTTGTCGCGGGCGGCTTTCTTCTTGGCCATTTTTTCATGGTGGCGGGCGGCGTCGATTTCTTCGGTCATTGCTGCAATTCCTTCAGGAGATCATAGGTTGAATTGAGGCGCGGAGTCCAAAGGCCTCGCGAGGCTGCTTCCTCGAAACGCTGGGCGATTTCCCTGAGCGCCGCCGGGTTGTTGGCCTCAATGAATTTGCGGGTTTCCCCATCGGCCAGAAAGGCGTCATAGGCCAAGTCGAAATGATGGGTCTTGACAGCGCCCGTGGTTGCCGCGAAGGCAAACATATAGTCCACTGTGGCGGCTATCTCAAATGCACCCTTATAACCGTGGCGCTTCACGCCATTGAGCCATTTGGGATTGACCACGCGGGACCGCATGACGCGGCCAATTTCTTCCTCCAGTGTGCGGATTATGGGGCGCTCGGGGCGGGAGTGATCATTGTGATAGACGCGGGGCTGCTTGCCAGATGCCTGTTCAACGGCTGCCGACATGCCGCCCTCAAATTGATAATAGTCGTCGCTGTCGAGCACATCATGCTCGCGGTTGTCCTGATTGTGAACCACCGCTTCGATGTTTTTGAGGCGTGTTGTGAATGCGGCTTCGTTTTGCACGCCAGATTCGCGGGCGCCATAGGCGTAAGCACCCCAGGTCACATAGGCTGCCGCCAAGTCGGCGCGTTCATTCCAGATTTTTTCATCGATCAAGGCTTGCAGGCCAGCGCCGTATGCGCCGGGTTTTGAACCGAAGATTCGATAGCCTGCCATTTGCCTGGCGTCGGTTTCGGGGATGCCGGAATTTCGCAGGCTGGCGGCTTCGGCTTTCATGCGGGCGGCGATGGGGTTGTCCGTCTCGTCTTCATCCAAAGCCCCAACAGCGCGCATGGCTTTGTCGAGAAGTTCGATTTGTGTGGGGAATGCATCGCGGAAGAATCCGGAAATGCGAAGTGTTACGTCTATGCGGGGGCGACCCAGAATCGGGAGCGGGATAATTTCATAACCGGAAACGCGCCAGCTTGATGGTTCCCACACGGGCTTCGCGCCAATGAGGGCCAATGCCTGCGCGATGTCGTCACCGCCGGTCCGCATGTTGGACGTGCCCCAGGCGGAAAGGCCCAACGCGTTGGGATAGTGGCCGAAATCCTGAAAATGCCGGATGAGCAAGTCTTCAGCGGATTTTTTCCCGAGGTTCCAGGCGGTGGGCGTTGGGACGGTGCGATTGTCGAGCGAGTAGAAGTTGCGCCCGGTTGGAAGCACATCAAGCCGGCCCCGCGTAGGCGCGCCTGATGGGCCGGGGGCTACGCGTTTGCCATTGAGGCCAGCGAGCAATCCGGTGATTTCGTTGGGTCCGCAGGCGGCGAGAGCCGGGCGGATTTTGGTTTCGATCTCGTGGAGCACCAAAGAACTGTCATTCCGGCGAAAGCCGGGATCCCCGTCCGAATGAGATTCGGGCTTTCGCCGGAATGACGAATAATGGGAGGATGACAGAACAAGGAGCGCGGCATAAGTCTCCAATCTTTCAACCGTGTCGCCATTTGTGCGCCACGCCGCACTCAGCAGTTTCAGCAACTCGGGTGGCCTTGGCCCGGTCCAACGATCAGACATGACGCAAGTCAATGGATCAAAGCCGCCGAATCCAAAATCACCAGCAAGCGCCCGGATAAGCGATTGATCACCGCCCTCTCCCAATCCACGCGGCACACGCGTGAGGGCGACGAGCAGATCCGATTCTTGCTGCCCGGCGGGCGAAGTCCCCAAAATATGCAATCCGTCGCGGATTTGCGCCTCTTTCAGATCGCAGAGATAGGCATCGAGCCTGGTCAAATCGCTGTCCTCATCGCCGGTGAAGCCCGCGTCGATGTCAAGCTTGGAACTGCGGGTGAGGTCGAGGATATCTTTCTTCAGCGCCGCAATGCGGCGTCGGTCAAGGCCGGAAGCGAGATAGTATTCATCGACGAGCGCTTCCAAGTCCTTGAGCGGGCCATAGGTTTCAGCCCGTGTGAGGGGTGGCGTCAGATGATCGATTATAACCGCGGAGGTGCGGCGCTTGGCCTGTGTGCCCTCGCCGGGATCATTCACGATGAAGGGATAGAGCTGCGGCAAGGGGCCATGAGCGATTTCGGGCATGCACTCCCTGGTCAGGCCATTGGCCTTTCCCGGCAGCCACTCCAGATTGCCATGCTTGCCGTTATGAATGATCGCCTGGGCGCCAAAGACATGGCGCAGCCAAAAATAAAATGCGAGATAACCATGGGGCGGCACGAGCGCTGCGTCGTGGTAGGTCGCCTTGGGATCGATGTTGTAGCCGCGCGCCGGCTGGATGGCGACGGCGACATTGCCGTAGGTTTGGATCGCGAGATGGAATGCCCCGTGCCGGTAGAAGGGATCGGTTTCGGGCATACCCCATTGGGATGTGATCTGTTCGCGAACCTTATAGGGCAGGAGCGAGAATTGCCTGCGATAGACATCAAGCTCCATCACGTTGTGGTCGCGGTGGCGCGACGCTGACAAGGAAGATATGAGCTCATTGCCATTCGGAGGCAGCTCCCCAGTGTCGTAGCCCGCAGCCTGCATCGCCCGCAGAATTGCTATGGTGCTTGCGGGCGTGTCGTAGCCAACGCCGTTGGCGATGCGTCCGTCCTTGTTGGGATAGTTGGCAAGCACGATGGCAACCTTGCGCCCGGCGGCCCGCGTGTGGCGCAAGCCCAGCCAATTTGCCGCAAGGTCAGCCACATAGGCCACGCGGTCTTCCATTGGTTTGTAGGTTACAATGCGGCACTGGGTGGCTTCGTGAAAGTGGCTGTCGCTTTTGAAGGATATGGCGCGCGAATGCACGCGGCCATCGAGTTCTGGCAGCACAACATTCATGGCGAGATCGCGGGAACCCAATCCTTGCGTGCTGGCGCGCCAATTGCTTTCAGCGGTAGAAGCCAGAATGACCTGCAAAACGGGGCAATCATAGATTGCCAGCGGATCGCCCTGATCACCGGAAGAGGTGGCGAAGGACGTGGCGTTAAGCAGCAGGGATGGCTTCAAGTTGGCGAAGGCTTCATGGACGAAGGCCGTGCTCGCCGCATCTTTCAGGCTGGTCACAAAAATTGCGACGCATCCGATATCACGTTCTGCCAGTGCATCAACGATGGCGTCGATGGGCGCTGTTTGCGCGCCCTCTATGACTGAACGATAGAATATGATCCCGGACCCAAAGTTGTGTTGGGCGCCAGTGTCCCTGTAAATGCCAGCAGGCGGCAGGGGTTCAGCGGGGGCCGGAATTTCCGTGCCGTCCAGCAGATGCCTGCAATAGTCCAGGAATTTCAGGGCATTGGGTTGACCGCCAGTCACGAGGTAGCCGCGCAGTCTTTCGCAGTCGCCCAGCGGCAAAGTTGAGCGGCTGGTCAGCTCGGCGTCTGGCTGGCTGTCTCCTGGAAGCACGGCCAACATGATGTTGTTTGCTTTGGCCATGGCTTCGATTTGATCAAGCCCATAGCGCCAGTAGCCGGCACCTCCGAGCAAACGCAGGACAATCAGCCGCGAATGGGCCAGGGTTTTCTCGATATAGAGATCAACGGACAGCGGGTGCTGCAATCCCAGGAAATTTGCCAGTCTGAGCGTGATGACCGATGTTCCTGTGAAAGCATTCGCCAGCGAGGCTATTTCGCTATCGGCGGCGGTGAGCACAACGATGTCGGCAGGCGACTGTTTGAGGTCAACGGCATCGGCTGCCCCGTCAATAACCCCGCTCGTCGTCGCCAGCAGGTGCATCAGCCTCTTAGCGCCGTCGTGATTGCTTGCTCGTCCATTCCCTTCACACCAATCACCACGAATCTTGTCGCGCGAATTTCAGCGTCGTTCCACGGCCTGTCAAAATAACTGTTCAGGCGCGGTCCAACAGCCTGGATCAGCAGGCGCGAGGAGGAACCCGCGACATTTGCGAAACCTTTCAGCCGCAGGATCGTGCTGTCGTTGATGACGCTGGCGATGCGGACGAGCAAGGCCTCCTTGTTCTTCACATCGTCGAGGGCAACCGTGAAGCTGACGAAATCATCGTGGTCATGCTGCTCTTCGCCCTCCATCTCATGGGTCGAAAGCCGATTTTTCATATCAGTTTCGGATTGGGCGTTAAGGCCAAGAAGGGCAGAAATATCGAGCTTGCCATGCTGGCTGTGAACGATGCGTGTGCCTTTGCGAATTTTGGCTTCGAGGCTTTGTGTGAGATCGGCTGTTTCGGCCGCGCTCAACAAATCAGTTTTGTTGATGATCACCATGTCGGCGCAGTTCAACTGGTCGTTGAAGAGTTCCGCGATGGGGTTTTCGTGTTCAAGGTTGGGATCGGCTTTGCGTATGGCCTGGATGGTTTCCTCATCGTCAGCGTAGCGGCCTTCCGCATTGGCCTTGCCATCAATCACGGCTACCACGCCATCAACGGTGACACGCGATGAAATCTCAGGCCAGCTGAAGGCGCGAACCAGAGGCTGCGGCAATGCAAGGCCGGAGGTTTCGATGACGATGTGATCGAAGGGCGCAGGGCGGTCCAGCAGCTTCTTCATGGTTGGCACAAAATCATCAGCCACGGTGCAGCAGATGCAGCCATTGGCCAGTTCGATGACGTCTTCTTGCCTGCAAACAGCTTCGCCGCAGCCTTTCAAAACTTCGCCATCAACACCCACATCGCCAAACTCGTTGATGATCAGGGCGATTCTGCGGCCATTGGCATTTTCCAGCATATGGCGGATGAGGGTAGTCTTACCGGCTCCGAGGAAGCCGGTAATGATTGTTGTCGGAATTTT
The DNA here is from genome assembly GCA_031375195.1 of Rhodobiaceae bacterium. GTDB lineage: Bacteria > Pseudomonadota > Alphaproteobacteria > Rhizobiales > Aestuariivirgaceae > Aestuariivirga. The sequence goes on along the minus strand of JANMHO010000280.1, from coordinate 915 downwards.
TGCGAGACTCATGTGGCGTAAATCTTTTTGGAGAAGCGATCAGTTGCCAGTCCGAGGAACAAGCCAATCAGACTCCACAACACGGCTGAGGCCGCAATGGTGTTTGCGGCAAAGCTTGCGGCAAGGCCAGCGGGCACCGCCGTTTCATGGGTGAGCGGCTGAGGCGCACCAATGATGTGGGGCAGGGCGATGAGAGCGACCGCTGCGGCCAGCCAGCGGAGTTCGCGCCTTGTGGCAATCAGGAATATCCCGGCCCCCGTGGCGATGATTGTTGCCACCCACCAAATCTGGCGTGAAACCAAATCGCCAGCCGGCATTCCCGGCAGTTCGGGAGCAAGCCCGGCACCGGGTGCCACAGTTGCCGCCAGAAATCCGCATATGCCCCAGACCAAACCATTCCGGGGGGTTATGGGAAGTCCGGTGAGCAGGGAAACACCTGCCAGCATGACGGCAAAAGCAGCGCCTGTGATGACGGATGTGAGTGTTGTCGAGAATGTGCGTTGCCATCCGTCATTGGGTGCCCATTCTTCGGCTGCATGTTCGTGTTTTGATGGTGTTCCTGCCGCGTGCTCGTGGGCTGCAGGTTCGGCCGCGTTTTCAAAAACTTCGGCAGCGAGAATTAGTGGCGTGGTTCGCACGTGCTGGATACCACCATAGATAAAGCCAGCCGCCATTCCCGCGATGAGTGCCGCGAGCACAAGCCTTCCAATCATGATTTTGGTCCCTGATTTTTAGTGACAGGGAAAGCCAATGGAATGACGCGTGTCGTGGGCAGCGTTATGAGCAACACCCATGTGAGACATGCCAACCAGGAACACGAGTAGAGCGCCGAGAAACAGGCAAATGGCGCCTGCTGCCGCACGCTGCGAAACGCTTATAGTCTGGGTTGTTGATTTTACTGTGGTCATGGACACC
>JANMHO010000243.1:0-1903 GCA_031375195.1 Rhodobiaceae bacterium | reverse complement strand
GCTGGCAAACTGAACAAGGCCGCGATGGCAAGCCTTGACGAAGCGGCGCTCAATGCCGCGCTGGGTTTCGCCGCGCGCGCCGCCGCCATCACGGTTTCACGCGAAGGCGCCAATCCGCCCTGGGCCCATGAACTTTCCAGTTGATGCTGTAATTCCAAAGCTGGCCGATGTTTTGGCGCAGAGGTCAACCGCGATACTGGTGGCGGAACCGGGTGCAGGCAAGACGACGCGGGTGCCTTTGGCGCTGCTCCCGAGCGCATGGCTGGATTCAAAAAAGATAGTGATGCTGGAGCCGCGGAGGCTCGCGGCGCGCGCTGCCGCCAAGCGCATGGCGGAAACACTGGGGGAAGAGATTGGCGGGACAGTTGGCTACACTGTCCGATTGGAGCGCAAGGTTTCCGCCAGGACCCGTATTGAAGTTGTCACCGAGGGCATTCTGACGCGGCGCCTGCAGAACGATCCGGAACTGAAAGACACGGGCCTCATCATCTTTGACGAGTTTCACGAGCGCAGCCTTGATGGCGATCTGGGCCTGGCTCTCACTTTGGATATGCGGCACGGCTTGCGGGAGGATTTGCGGCTGCTGGTGATGTCGGCTACGCTGGATGCCGGGCGATTGTCGCGGCATCTGGGGGGCGCGGAAATTATTGAAACCGCCGGGCGCGTGTTTCCGGTGGAGACGCGCTATCTCGCCAAGGCGGCGCGCAACACCATTTCAGCCGATGCCTGCAAGGCGGTTCAACAGGCGTTGCGGGAAACCCGCGAGAGCATACTGGTGTTCCTGCCGGGCGAATCTGAAATTCGCCGGACTGCGGAAATGTTAAGCGCGGCCAACTTGCCGGGCACTGTTCTGGTGCGGCCACTCTATGGGGCCATGGGATTTGCGGAACAGGATGCGGCGCTCCAGCCACCGCCTGCCGGGTTTCGCAAGGTTGTGCTGGCCACGACAATTGCGGAAACCAGCCTGACCATTGAAGGCGTTGGCGCGGTGATTGACACGGGTTTCAAACGTAGCCCCCGATTTGATCCGGCCAGCGGGATGACGAGCCTGGAAACGGTTCGCGTGAGTCTGGCGTCGGCTGACCAGCGGCGGGGGCGCGCCGGCCGATTGGGACCGGGCGTTTGCTACCGGCTGTGGCCGGAGGCGGAGACACGCGCGCTTAGCCCCCATGACCTGCCGGAAATTCTGGTGAGCGATCTGGCGCCGCTGGCCTTGGAGCTTGCAGCCTGGGGCGTGAATGATCCGGCTTCACTCGCATGGCTCGACGCGCCACCCGCCGCCGCCTTTGCCCAGGCGCAGGACTTGCTCAGGAAACTGGAAGCTGTTGACGATGCCTGGCGCATCACGGCGATGGGGAAAGCCATGGTCAAGACGCCGCTGCATCCCCGGCTTGCGCATATGGTGGTCAAAGGGAACACTTTGGGCGCTGGCGAGGCTGCAGCGGAACTTGCGGCCTTCCTTTCGGAGCGCGATGGATTGGGCCGGGATGCGGGTTGCGATATCGCTTCCCGGCTTATGGCCGCACGGGGGAACGCGCGCCAGCGCATCCAGGCTGCCGCGCGGCAGATCAAGCGGATTGTTGGTATCACAGCAGACACGGCTTCGATTGGCGAGGGTGTGTTGACAGCACTTGCCTGGCCCGACCGCATTGGGCAGAGACGCGGTGGGGATCGGCGCTACCGGTTGTCGGGCGGTGGCGGCGCCATTTTGCCTGAGCATGATGGACTGGGGAAATCTGAATGGCTGGCCGTTGCGACGACTGATGGGGCGGCGGGGGACCAGAGAATATTCCTCGCCGCACCCCTGACGATGGGCGAGATTGAAAATCATTTCCCGCATCTCATTGAAGTGGATGAGAGCGTGGCATGGGATGGCCGCTCACAGGCTGTCAATGCAAAACGT
>JANMHO010000222.1:0-27202 GCA_031375195.1 Rhodobiaceae bacterium | reverse complement strand
CCAAAAATTCCAGATAGTGACGGAGATCACGCCCATAAGCCTGCAAGGAATTCGCCGCCGCCCCGCGCTCGGCACTCATCATCTCCAAAAACCGGTCTACGTGACGCGAGCTACTTCTGCCGGAGTTTTTCATGGGGCAATGATTTCACAATCTCTGTCTGTTCCGGCGGAAAACTCGCCAGTACCCAAACCGCGCCATAGCCAAGGCCCCCGGCAATCAGGAGAGCAAATAAAAACCGCAAGCTGTCTGGCAATTAAAACTCCCAAATCAAGCGGCCACTCTAATGCAACTCGGAGAATAAAACTATCTTTACCCTGCGGACAGTTTGCAACGCTGACCAAAACAAGGCAAGCTGCGACGTCAAATTGCAAAAAACCAGGTATTCTATGGCGGTTCTCAAACTCCAATTGCTCGGCGGTTTCAGGGCGCTGACGGGATCCGGCCGGGAAATTGTCATTCAGGCCAAAAAGGGCCGCGCATTGCTGGCGATACTTTCTCTCTCACCGGCTGGCGGCATGAGCCGTGAAAAGCTGGCGACACTCCTTTGGAGCGACCGCGGTGAAGAGCAGGCTCGCAGCAGCCTTCGCCAGACTCTGACGACACTTCGCAAGGAACTTGCGGTGGCGGGTGCAAATCTTCTGGTTACGGATGACTTCCGCGTGGAACTGCTGCGTGATGCGGTGGACATTGATGCCGTGTCGATTGTCAGTTTTTCGCATTCAACGGATGTGACATTGCTGCGGCGTGCCGTTGATTTGTATCACGGAGAATTTCTTGCCGAAGCAGCGGTCAATGATCCGGTGTTTGAGGAATGGCTGGCACGGGAGCGCAGCCAGATTAACGATATTATGATCCTGATATTGGACAGGTTGCTGACGCTTGAACAAACTGATGAACGGGTGGCACTTGCCAAGCGCCTCGTCGCGCTTGATCCTTTGCGTGAAGCTTCAAATCTCGCTCTCATGCAGGCTTTCGCCGATGCTGGGGAGCGCGCCATGGCGCTGCAGCATTACGCGACATTCAAAGAACTGCTGAAATCCGAACTGAATGTTCAGCCCGGACAGGAAGTCGAACAGCTCCGCCTTCGCCTTTCAATCGAGGGACATTCCGCATTACCTAAACCCCAATCGGCATCGCCCAAACCAGCGGCACGGGGCGCCGACTCAAACATTCATGAGAGGCCATCAATTGCCGTCCTGCCGTTCACCAATATCGGAGGTGATCCTGGCCAGCAATATCTCAGCGACGGCATTACCGATGATATCATCATCCAGCTTTCACGCTTTCATGAATTGAAGGTAACGGCGCGGACAGCGGCATTCACATTTCAAGGCGACAACATCGACAGCGGGGCCGCCGCCCGGGCGCTTGGTGCGCGCTATATCGTCAAGGGTGCCGTCCGCGTTGGCGGCAACCGGCTGATCATATCCTGCCAGCTCCTGGAAGCCGAAACGGAAAATCTGTTATGGGGCGAGCGCTATGACCGGGCCGCAACCGACATTTTTTCGGTACAGGATGAAGTGGTGGCGCGTATCGTCACAGCACTTGGCGGACAGCTTGTGACGGCCGGCGTGTCGGCAATCCGCCGCAAACCGACTGAGAACTGGACGGCCTATGATTATTTCCTTAAAGGCCGCGACTTATGCAATCTCGGCCGCGAGGAAGCTTCCGAGCCGTTTTTCACCAGGGCGGTTGAACTTGATCCAGATTTCGCGCTCGCCCATGCCTGGCGGGGTATCGGCCTGATGGGCAAATTCTGGTACCTCACCGACTATTCCTTCGCCAGTGAGGCGCTCGCCAGCGGCGAAAAGGCTTTAGAACTCGACCCAAACGAAGCGATGGCCCATCACGCCACCGGGACGGCATTGGATTATTTGCGCAAGTATGACCGTTCCGAATTTCATTTGCGACGGGCCGCGGGACTCAACCCACTGGACGTCAACATTAGCGCGGACTATGCCAATCTTCTACTGCACACAGATCGACATGACGAGGCGCTCGCCCTTATCGAGGAAGTCCTGCAGCGCGACGCCTATCCACCGCCATGGATTCGCTACACGAAGGGCAAGATATTGTTTTTTAACAAGCGTTTCGAAGATGCTATCGACACACTCGACAACGGATCGGTTTATACATACAAAGCTCATGGCTTTCTGGCGGCGGCCCACGCAATTCTTGGAAACCTTGCCGAAGCCCGGCGGCATGTAGGCCTCATGCGGGTCGCCAAACCCGACGTATCCTTTGAGTCCTTTGTCGTGACAATGCCTTTCGCCGATCCTGCTTCGCTTGATTTCTTCCGCGATGCCCTGCGTAAAGCGGGCTTCGAGGATTGATCCCAAATCACACAACCAGATAAGTAAACCCGGCCATCAACAGGACTGAAAATAGGGGGATGAATTGGCCCCGGGCCTTCGCGCCTGGGGTCAGCCGGGCCGTTTGCCAATCGCGGCGTTCATCGAACACTTCCCCGAGGTCATGATTTCCATGCTCCCGCCGCGGGAAAGCGCAGTAAGCGGAACTATATGCATCCATGATGTGATTGAACATTGGTTTACTCCCTTGCTTCTCCGATGCGGCGTCAAAACCCTTAACTTCTTGCGGCATGCTTGATCGCGTCGAGAAGCAGGCCCTCCTGCTCGGCAGGCGACAGCTGGTTGAAGCCCTTCATCCCAATATCATTCAGCATGTGAGGGTCCATCTCCCGCAGCACTTTCAATTCGGCTGCCAAGCGCGCCTTCTGTGCCCTGGCCCCAAAATACTGGCTGATCGCATGGGATGCTTCGCCAAATGTCGCGCTTATTGGTGTTGTGAATGTCGCGATTGGTGATTGCAGCGTTGTCATGTTGTTTATCCCTTTATTGCCGTCCAGGCATTCGGCCCACCCGTTTACCCTCGACATGAGCCAACTTGGACAGTGCCCGTCAAAGCACCGCCAAACCGCCGTGAATTGCGCGTTTATTCTGCGGAAGTCCCCGTCAATCACCGTTAAAACGCCCAGCCATCAAAAGCCTTTGCTCCGGTCCCCCTCCCGTTCTAAAAGCGGCGGCGAGATTAAGGAATTAACCCAATGGCACGGCGGTCTCTTTCGCAGGAGATAGAAAATATCCGGGAAAAGCTTGGCAATCACCCCATCGTTCTGGTTGGGCTCATGGGGGCCGGCAAATCCAGCATTGGCCGCAGGCTTGCCGAGAAGCTCAATTTTCCCTTTGTCGACGCCGATCATGAAATTGAGGTGGCCGCCGACAAATCGATCGCGGAAATTTTTGCTGACCATGGCGAGGCCTATTTTCGCGAGGGCGAACGCCGCGTCATATCCAGGCTCATCGAAAACGGCGCCCAGGTCCTGGCAACTGGCGGCGGCGCTTTCATCAATGATGATACACGCGAGCGCATTGCGGGCCATGGCGTGTCGGTCTGGCTCAAGGCCGATCTTCCATTGCTGATGAAGCGCGTCAACAAACGCGCCGACCGGCCGCTCCTGCTCAATGATAACCCGCAAGCCGTCATGCAGCGCCTGATGGATGAGCGCTATCCCGTCTATGCCAAGGCCGACGTAACTGTTGAAAGCCGCGATGTGCAGCACACACAGATGGTCAATGATGTTATCAAGATGCTGGCCAAATGGCCGAATTGGAAACGTTTGAACAATGCCACAAACTGACAGCTTGCGCCGCGACAGCGTCTCCGTCGATCTCGGAAAAAGGGCTTACACCATCGAAATCGGCGAAGGCCTTCTGGAAGAGGCAGGCGCCCTGATTGCTCCCCTTTTGAACCGCCCTTTCACCGTCATCGTGACCGATGAAAACGTCGCGCGCTTCCACTTGAAAACTTTGGAAACTGCGCTAGCCGGTGCTGGAATAAAATACGCTTCAATTGTTTTGCCCGCTGGCGAAAAGACCAAAAGCTTCGCGATGCTCGCCGACCTCTGTGAACAGCTGCTGGCCGCAGGCGTTGAGCGCCGCGACAAGATCATAGCCTTTGGCGGCGGCGTCATAGGCGACCTCGCCGGTTTTGCCGCTGCCATTCTCCGGCGCGGCGTCGACTTCATTCAAATCCCCACCAGCCTTCTTGCCCAGGTGGATTCTTCAGTTGGCGGCAAGACCGGCATCAACACGTCGCAAGGCAAAAACCTGATCGGGGCTTTCCTGCAACCCGTGAAAGTCCTGGCCGATACTAAGCTGCTGGCGACCCTGCCGCGCCGCGAGCTGGCCGCAGGCTATGCCGAGGTCGCAAAATATGGCCTCCTTGGCAACGCCGCGTTTTTCGAGTGGCTCGAATCCAGCGCTGGCCTTTTGCTGCGGGGTGACGCCCAGGCCCGCGCCCACGCCATTCTAAAAAGCTGCGAATCCAAAGCGGCAATCGTCGCCGAAGATGAAACGGAGCACGGTGTCCGCGCCCTGCTCAATCTGGGTCACACATTCGGCCATGCGTTGGAGTCCGCCACGGGCTACGGCAACCGCTTGCTCCACGGTGAAGGGGTTGCCATCGGCATGGTGCAGGCCTTCCGCTTTTCCGAGCGCCTGAAGCACTGCAAGCCAGGCACTGCTGATCGTGTGGCGAAACATTTGAAAAGTGTCAGTCTCCCCATCCATATGTCGGAGATCGAAGGTTCGCTTCCGTCCCCGGCCGACCTGTTGAACATCATGCGGCAGGACAAGAAGGCTGAAGGAGGCAAGCTCACCTTCATTCTGGCGCGCGCCATTGGCGAGGCCTTCATCGCCAAAAATATTCCCGATTCTGAAGTGGTCAGTTTTCTGCAAGAGGACTTTGAAAGAAAATGAGTTTTGATATTGGCATGGCAGCATTCGCAATTGTCTTGTTGATGCTGATGTCGGCATTTTTCTCGGCCGCCGAAACCGGGATGACCGCCACCTCGCGCGCGCGCCTGACGGAGCTGGAGCGGCGCGGCAACTGGCGCTCATCGCTGGTTTTGAAGCTCACGAAAACCCGCGAGCGCCTGATCGGTGCGTTGCTGCTCGGCAACAACGTGGCCAACATCACGGCCTCGGCGATTGCCACCGCGGCCCTCATCAAGGCCTTTGGCGATAGTGGTGCCGTTATCGCCTCTGCCGTCATGACGGTGCTGGTGCTCATCTTCTGCGAAGTCATGCCCAAGACCTACGCCATTGCCTACCCAGACCGGGTGGCGCTCACCGTGGCACCGCTGGTTCGCATTCTCGTTGCGGTTTTTGGCCCCATCGTGATCGCCGTCGAATACATCGTCAGAAACGTGCTGAGCGCCTTTGGCGTCAATGTTTCCAGCACCACCGATATTCTGTCCGCCCATGATGAATTGCGCGGCACCATCGATCTGCGCCACAAGGAAGGCGGTTTCGTCACCAACGACCGCTACATGCTGGGTGGCGTGCTTGATCTGCAGGACCTCGAAATCGTCGATGTCATGATCCACCGCACCAAGATGGTATCCATTGACGGCGCCGATACGCCTGAGAAAATAGTCAAGCAGGTTCTCAAGTCTGGCCACACACGAATTCCCGTCTGGAAAGACAAGCAAGAAAATATTGTTGGAATCTTGCATGCCAAGGACCTCTTCGCCGCCATTCAGGAAAATGACGGCGATGCGACAAAAATCAGCATCGAGAAAGTCATGAACCCGGCGTGGTTTGTGCCAGACACGCGGCCCCTGGCTGACCAGCTCAAGGCTTTCCTCCGGCGCAAGACCCACTTTGCAATTGTGGTGGATGAGTATGGCGAAGTGCAGGGCCTCATCACGCTCGAAGACATCATCGAAGAAATTATCGGCGACATCAAGGATGAGCATGATTTTGTCACCGCAGGCATCCGCCAATTGAAAGATGGCTCCTACCACGTCGATGGCTCGGTCCCCTTGCGCGATCTGAACCGCGCCTTCAACTGGAGTCTGCCCGACGAGGAAGCGACAACCGTTGCTGGCCTCGTGATCCACGACGCCCGCATGATTCCGGAAGTGGGGCAGGTCTTCAACTTCCACGGCTTCCGCTTCGAAATTCTGAAAAAACGCAGGCACCAGGTGACATCAATCAAAGTCACTCCCGAAAATCAGGGTTAGCGTGACCCTGCGCGAAGTTGATCTTGTTATCGTCGGCGCCAGTTTTGCTGGGTTGATCTGCGCCCGCTCGGCAGCTTTGCGTGGCCTCAAGGTTGTCGTCATCGAAACCAAATCAGACCCCGGCGCCCGCATTCACACCACCGGCATTCTGGTCAAGGAAGCCGCGGAGGAAATCGACACGCCCGCCAAATTTTCACGCGTCATTCATGGCGTGCGGCTCTACGCGCCCTCGCTCAAATCGATCGATCTCCGCGCGCCCGGCTATTATTTTCTGACCACCGATACGGCGGGCCTTGTCCGCTGGCTGGCCGACGAGGCCCGCAATGCCGGCGCGGAAATCATATGCAACCGGAAACTTGCAGCAGCTTCGCGCAATAGCCATGGAATTGTTATTCCGCAATTCGGCATCAACACCCGCTACCTTGTCGGCGCCGATGGCGCGCGTTCAACAATTGCGAAGATCTTCGGCCTCGGCCGCAACGAAAAATTCCTGACCGGGCTTGAGTTTGAATTTCCCGATCTGCCAAAGGCCGATCCGGATCTGCTGCATTGTTTTCTCGATACCAAGCTCGCGCGCGGCTATCTGGCCTGGGTCGCCCCGGCGCCCGGCTTCTTCCAGGTGGGGCTGGCGGCCAATTCAGGTGCAAAGCCTGACCTCAAGGCATTCCTCGCCCATGCCGAATCAATATTTGGTTTTTCCACCGCGGCAATCAGGGAGCGCCGCAGCGGTCTTATTCCTTGTGGTGGGCCGCTCAAACAATTTGCCGCGCCAAATGTCATGCTCATCGGCGATGCCGCAGGCCATGTTTCCCCGCTGACGGGAGGCGGCATCCGGTTGGCCTTCCGCTATGGCAGGCGCGCTGGCCAGCTCATCGCCGACCACCTGTTGCGCCACGGCCCGCCACCAGAAAAAACCCTTGCCGCGGAATTGCCTTCCTTCACGAAAAAGAAACTGCTCCGCAAGATGATGGATTTGGGTCCGCCAAATTGGCTTTACAATGCAATGATCGGCACCCCCGCCATGAACTGGTTCGCCCGCCAGGTCTATTTTCACAAACGCGCTGAACCCGGCGATAGCCTCGAAGCCTTTGAACAGCGCCTCAAAAACCGGGACAATTAGTCTTTTGGCGCGGAAGCCTCGATCGCCAGCGCATGAACCCGCTCTTTCAATTCCTCGGCCAGGACCCCATTTATCATCCGGTGCTGCTCCACCCGCGATTTGCCCTGAAACGCGCTTGCGACAATTCTGACCCGGAAATGGCTCTCCCCATCGGCCCGCGCGCCCGCATGGCCATGATGTTGCGACGATTCATCCATGACCTCCAGGGAGATGGGATCAAAAGCTGCCTGCAGCTTGGATTCCAGGGTTTTTCCGACCATTCCTAAATTCATTATCTGTTCCGCACGGTTCAGGGTTGCGACTTCTGCTTCATATCCCCATAATCAGGCCCCATGAAACTTGATTCAAAATATTTCGACAAAATCCGCATCAAGTCCGGTCCGAACAAGAAGGAACCGGCTGCCCCGGCGGCTTGCGAATGGCCGGGTTGCGTGAAGCCGTCCCGCCACAAGGCCCCCAAGGGCCGGGGCTCCGAAGGGCAATTCCACAATTATTGCACCCAGCATGTGCAGGAATACAACAAAACCTACAACTACTTTGAAGGCATGAAAGACAATGATGTGGCGGGCTTCCAGAAGGATGCCCAAACCGGCCACCGGCCCACCTGGAAACTCGGGCAAAACGCAGCGGCCGCAAACAATGCCTATGCCAATATCAATGGCATGCGGCGGAAAGCCCGCAATGTGAACGATCCCTTCGCCGCTTTCGCCGCAGCCCAGGAGACGGCCAAACCCAGCCGCAGCCTGCGGCGGGGCGAGCTGAAGGCGCTGAACGTCTTGGGTCTTGATGAAAATGCCACGGCGGAAATGGCCAAAACCCAATACAAGACCTTGGTCAAGCGCCTGCATCCCGATGCCAATAACGGCAGCCGCGAAAACGAGGACACCTTGAAGGCCGTGATCCATGCCTACGACACATTGCGGTCCAGCGGTTTCTGCTAGCTTGCCGTATTCCCCGCAACCCTTTAGAACCCTCAACTCTCACCTGTTTGTACCCGGAAAAAGATTGATCAAATGAATAATATGGCAAGTGGCGAAGCTGTTGGAATGCCCGATACCACAGCTTCGGTTAGTCAGTTGTTTGGCTTCGAGTCGAACATGGTGGTTCCCGCCTATACAAAGACAAGCGAACATGTGCCCGATTTGGACGAGGATTATCTGTTCAATCGCGATACGACACTGGCGATCCTGGCAGGCTTTGCCTTCAATCGCCGCGTGATGATTACAGGTTACCATGGCACTGGCAAATCAACCCATATTGAACAGGTGGCGGCAAGGTTGAACTGGCCGTGCATCCGCATAAATCTTGATAGCCATATCAGCCGCATCGACCTGATTGGCAAGGATGCCATTGTGCTGCAGGATGGCAAGCAGGTGACAGAGTTTCGCGAAGGCATTCTGCCCTGGTCCTACCAGCGCAATGTGGCCTTGGTTTTCGATGAATATGACGCGGGCCGCCCCGATGTGATGTTTGTCATTCAGCGCATTCTCGAATCATCCGGCAAGTTGACCCTGCTCGACCAGTCGAAGGTCATCCGCCCCCATAGGGCCTTCCGGCTTTTTGCCACGGCGAACACCGTGGGCCTTGGCGACACCACGGGCCTTTATCACGGCACCCAGCAAATCAACCAGGCGCAGATGGATCGCTGGTCGATCATTTCCGTGCTCAACTACCTGTCGCACGCCCAGGAAACCGGCATCGTGTTGGCCAAGTGCAAATCCTACCGAAATGAAAAAGGCAAGAAAGTGATCGCCAACATGGTGCGCATTGCTGACTTGACCCGCAATGCTTTCATGATGGGCGATCTCTCGACCGTTATGAGCCCCAGAACGGTGATCACCTGGGCCCAGAATGCTGAAATATTTGGCGGCGATCTCGGCTTTGCCTTCCGGCTCACATTCCTGAACCGCTGCGATGAGTTGGAGCGTCCCATCGTGGCCGAGTTCTATCAGCGCTGCTTTGGCGAAGAATTGCCTGAATCGCCCGTGCATGTTGCGATCGCCTGAAGGCAAATGCAGCGATGCCCATAGACCGGGAAAATCGAGCTGAGGAATTCAAGCGCGTTCTTTCGACCGCCATGAAAACCATTTCCGACGATGCCGAGTTGGCGGTGAGTTTCGGCAACGAGCCGCCGGCCCTTTCCGGCAACAAGGCAAGGCTGCCGCAAGTCTCCAATCAGTTGAACCCCCAGGAAGTTGCCATCACGCGCGGCCTTTCCGATAGTTTCGCCCTCAGGCTGTCCAATCACTCAGACCAGATACACAGCCGCTATCGCCCCGAGGGCAAAAACGCCCGCGCCGTTTTCGAAGCCGTTGAGCAGGCCCGCATTGAAGCCTTAGGGGCCAACGCCATGCCAGGCATGGCGCAGAACCTGACCGCCGTTCTGGAGGACCGTTTTGCCAAGGCCGTGGTCAACCGCTCCAACAACCGAAGGGATACGCCGCTTGAAGAGGCTGTGGCCCTCATGGTGCGTGAACGCCTCACGGGAGCGCCGCCACCTGAAAATGCCAAGCTCTTTGTTGATCTCTGGCGGCCATGGGTCGAGGAAAAAGCGGAGGCCCGGCTCAGCACTTTGAATGGGGCGATCCACGACCAGAAGGAATTTGCGAGGCTTTCGCGCGATATCATCGCAGCCCTCGACATGGCCGACGAGCTGGGCGACGACCCCGATCAATCCGATGAAATGAATGAAACGGATGAATCAGAGCCTGATGGCGGCGAGCGGCAGGAAACCCCAGACGGTGAAGAACAGGAAAGCCAGCAGTCAGCGGCGGAAGAATTGCAGGACAGCGAAGGCGATACAGACGCCTCCGAAATGGAAAGCCAGCAGTCTGAGGTCGATGACGCGCCCGACGATCTGGAAGGCCAGGAACAGGAAGATGGCGATGAGCCATGGCGTCCGCAGTTGCCATTCTCATCCCTCTCCAATGAGGATTTCTACAAGGTCCACACCAATCAGTTCGACGAAGAAATTTCGGCCGAAGATCTCTGCGATGCCGAGGAATTGACCAGGCTTAGAAATTATCTCGACAAGCAATTGTCAAACCTGCAGGGCGTGGTGGCCCGCCTCGCCAACCGCCTGCAGCGCCGCCTCATGGCCCAGCAAAATCGGGCCTGGGATTTTGATCTGGAAGAAGGCGTGCTCGATACCGCCCGCCTTATGCGCATTGTCATTGATCCCATGCATCCGCTGTCCTTCAAGGCCGAGCAGGACACAAAATTCCGCGACACTGTGGTGACCCTGCTGCTCGACAATTCCGGCTCCATGCGGGGCCGCCCCATAACGGTCGCCGCCACCTGTGCCGATATTCTGGCCCGGACGCTCGAGCGTTGCGGCGTGAAGGTTGAAATCCTTGGCTTCACCACCAAGGCCTGGAAGGGCGGCCAATCCCGCGAAAAATGGCTGGGTGCCGGCAAATCCGCCAATCCCGGCCGCCTCAATGATCTCCGCCACATCATCTACAAATCCGCCGATCAACCCTGGCGGCGGGCGCGGCGCAACCTGGGCCTCATGATGCGTGAAGGACTCCTCAAGGAAAACATCGATGGCGAGGCGCTGATCTGGGCCCACAACCGTTTGCTTGGCCGCCCCGAGCAACGCCGCATCATGATGGTCATTTCCGATGGCGCGCCCGTGGACGATTCAACCCTGTCCGTGAATTCGGGCAATTACCTCGAGCGCCACTTGCGCCAGGTGATCACCGATATCGAAGCCAAATCTCCCATCGAACTCATCGCCATTGGCATCGGCCATGATGTCACCCGTTACTACAAGCGCGCCGTCACCATCATCGACGCCGAAGAACTGGGCGGCGCCATGACCGAAAAACTAGCCGAACTCTTCGAGGAAAACGCGCCCGAGAAAAAAAGTGGCCGACCACAACGCCGCGCCCGCGCTTGAAACGGCGCGGCTGATGCTTCGCCGCCATCGAGTTCAGGATTTCGATGCGCTCCACGCCATGTGGAGCGAACCCGAAATCTATCGCCGCATACTGGGCCGCCCGCCAACGCGCGAAGAATCCTGGAGCCGCCTGCTGCGCTATGCCGGTCACTGGACCCTGATGGGCTTTGGCTATTGGGCAGTCGAGGACCGATTGACTTCCACATTCCTCGGCGAATTGGGTTTTGCTGACTATCGCCGCGATATCACGCCAAGCCTTGCTGAAACGCCTGAATTGGGATGGGCCTTGACGACCGCGTCCCACGGCAAAGGCTATGCAACCGAGGCCCTGCTGGCTGTCACCGCTTGGGGCGATCTAAATCTCAATCGGGCCAGGACAGCCTGCATAATCGCGCCAGCCAACACCGCATCAATCCGCGTCGCCGAAAAAATCGGTTATCACGAAGCTGCGCGGATAACCTACAAGAGCGAGCCAACGCTACTGTACTACCGCCCGTTGAATTCCCGCTGAATCGCCGAAAGTCTTTGATTACTTGAAGCTTGTGAGATAGCCGGCAATCGCTTCCAGATCACCCTGTGGAAGTTTTGCGAGGTTGCCTCGCACCTGTCCCATGCCGCCAGCAGACATGTGCTCATAACCGAAGGATTCCCCGTTTTGAAATGCGAGAACGAGATCAGCTTGATTTTTGTAGCGTCCGGATTCGATCAGCCTGTGCAGGCTGGGAACTTTGCCCACGCCTTCGGGATGGGGGCCGCCCATGAGGAAGCGGGACGTGTCGCTTGCCATGAAGAGGTTGCGGGGCGTGTGGCATTCGCCGCAGTGGCCCGGGCCGTTGACGAGGTAGGAACCGCGATTCCAGCTTGCGGCCTGGGCGGTATCGGAAGCCCATGGCGTGGTATCGAAACCAATCCATTTCCACAGGCCAAGGCCGCGCCGCAAGACGAAAGCCAGGGGAAATCCGGCATCGCGTTTGACTGAGGCCACGGGAGGCAGGCTCATGAGATAGGCCTTGATATCGAGAACATCCTCAACCGGCATCTTGGCGTAGGATGTGTAGGGAAAAGCTGGAATGAGGTGTTGGCTGTCCTTTGATATGCCGCGCTGCACCGCGTTGACAAATTCAATATCAGACCAGGCGCCAATACCCGTTTCCATGTCGGGCGTGAGGTTGGGCGGGTAGAGAATGCCGAGGGGCGTCTTGAAGGGCGCGCCTCCTGATGGCAGGTTTTGATCAAGGCCCGCTGCTTCTGGATTGGCCTTGTGGCAGGATTTGCAGCCGCCAGCATTGTAGAGCAATTGGCCATTGGCGGCGTTTGCCGTGTGGGCGGGAATGGCGGAAGCAGGCAAGGGGCGCGGAGCGCTCGCCAGCCAAAACGCCAAAAGGCCCAGCACTGCGAGCAGCGCCAGACCCTTGAAATTGCGTTTGGAGAATATTTTCAGGCCAGTTTAGCCCTTTGGCTTGCGATACATCTCATGGCATCCGCCGCAGGCGGCGCCAAGAGCTGGGAATGCAGCCTTGAAGCCCGCTTCATCGGTGGTCGCGGCAAGAGCGGTTCTGGCATCGACCCAGGCCTGATATTTGGCTCCAACCTGGCTTCCTTCGGCCCAGATTTCAGGCTTCGCCCATGTCTCGATGGTGGCGCCTTCCATGCTGCTGGCATCCCAGGCCTTGGCTTCATTAGCGGCGGCGTCTCCTGCGGCCATTGCATCAAGGCTGGCCTTGACAACAGCGGCGTCATAGGGCGCTTCGCCCTTCATGATCGCAGCCAAAGCACCCATGGCCTTGCCATTTCCTTTCATTTCTGCCTGCCGGGCCTTGATTTGATCATCAGCGGCGGCGTAGGCGAGGGTCACGCCCAGTCCAATGATGAAAACACCTGCGGTCAGTGATTTGAGTAATTTTGAAGATAACATTGTTAGGCTCCCTGGGATTGAGTTGGCATTTTTATTATGGGTAGCAATTAAGGTTACAACAGGTTGATTCTTTCGCACATCACATTCTGGTGATCAACTTGATTTTAGAGCCTTCAAGATGACGGCCCGATGAAAAATAAATTCGGGCGGCGTTCATGTCGGCTGGCTTAGGGTTTTCTTAGGTTGATTGTATTAGAAACAGAAAAATGCCAAGCGAGCGAGAGAACATGCAAAAGAGCAATTCGGCGAAGCCAAAGAAGGTCAGTCCGGAACTGAGCGAGTTTTTGCACATGCTTGAGGCCCTGGAGAGCCAATCGCTGGCAAGCGGGATTGCCGCCACCCGCGCGCCCTAACGCGCTTCCCGGCAAGCCGGAAAGGAATCGCGCCAGATCACTATTTTAGGGTGAATCCTTATCGCAAAAACCTGCAACTTTTGCGGGATTTGTCTAAAATCAGGGGTTTTTGGACTTTGCCGATTGGATCCAGCTGCGCGTCTGCCGCAGCAGCCTTTCGATTGCGGCCTGGTCAGCGCCAGCATTTTCAATAGCCATTGCAACCGTTTCCACGTCACTCGCCTCAAAATTCCGGGCCAGTCCCGTGAGCGCATGGGCGCAGCGGCGGGCGGTTTCCTGGTCGCCTGCGGCAAAAGCTGACGCAGCGGCATTGGCATAGTGCAAGCTTTCCATGGCGGCCATGGCGATGAATTTGTTCCAGGTTCCCCTGGGCAGGCTGGCGCGCAAGCCTTCAACCAGCGAACCGGGCTTGGACGGTTCAACAAGAATTCTTGAATCCAGTGCATTGCTGATGGCGCGGTGCAACTCGTTCCCGTTGGCAGGCTTTGGCAGGGCATGGTCGAAGGCATCGCGCCAAAGGGAAAGCTCAGTTGAATCAGCGAGGAAGGCCGAGAGCGCCAGGATCGGTGTTTTTGACGTGGCGCCTCCCAATGCGCGGATGCCGCGCGCGGCGCACACGCCATCCATGACCGGCATTTCGATATCGAGCAGGATGACATCGTAGTTTTGTTTTTCGGCCTGGCGCAATGCCAGTTCGCCATCTTCAACCGCATCCACCTCAAGCCCCATGCGCGTCAGCATGGCGGTTGTCACAATGCGTGAAGACGTTGAATCCTCCGCGTAGAGAACCCGTGGCTTGGAACCATCAGCGTGCTTGGGGAACTTGCGCTCGTGGAAGGCTGCGGGAACGGCGACAGGCATGGATTTTACTGCACTCATATACGCGGGTTTACTGAGTGCTGAACTTAGATGGTTAATCCTTGTCGAAAGGTTTTCGAGTTTGTTTACTTATTCCTATGCCTAACGGGGGCTTAATAAAATTTAAGGCAAATTTTATTTGGTCCCAAACATGCGGTCGCCTGCGTCGCCGAGACCCGGGACGATATAACCGTGACTGTTCAAATGGCTGTCCACGGCGGCTGTATAGACAGGCACATCCGGATGAGCTTTGTAAAACCGCGCGATGCCTTCAGGCGCTGAGAGCAGGCAGACCAAGCGAATGTCTTTGGCGCCTTTTCCCTTCAGGCGATCAATGGCGGCGGAAACGGAATTTCCGGTGGCCAGCATGGGATCCACCACGATGACACGGCGCTCGGCGATGTCGTCAGGAACCTTCATGTAATACTCGACGGGCTGCAGTGTTTCGGGATTGCGATAAAGGCCGATATGGCCGACACGCGCCGACGGCATCAAGTCAAGCATGCCTTCCAGCAAGCCATTGCCAGCCCGCAGGATTGAAACGATCACCAGTTTTTTTCCCTTGAGGATCGGCGCTTCCATTTCGGCCACAGGTGTTTCAATGGTCTGCGTTGTCATCGGCAAGTCGCGCGAGACCTCATAAGCCAGCAACAGGCTGATTTCACGCAGCAACTGGCGGAACACGGCGGAAGGCGTGTGCTTGTCGCGCATCAGTGTCAGCTTGTGCAAAACCAGGGGATGATCAACAACCGTCAGGTTTTTCGGCAGTTCAGTTTTTGACATTGCGCGGCTCCCGTATTCTACTTGAATTCCCCGCTGCCACGTATATATGGCAACTGTAATTGTTACAAAAGAGAACTGACATGACCGCAAAACCGATAGCCGCTGGCACCCACATTGGCCACGTGCATTTGAAAGTTTCGAACATCAAAAGGGCGCTGGATTTCTATTGTGGCGTATTGGGATTTGAATTGCAGCAGCTCTATGGCGATCAGGCCGCCTTTATTTCAGCCGGCGGCTATCATCATCACATTGGCATGAACACCTGGGAAAGCCTGGGCGGCTTGCCGCCGCCCCGCGGCACAACCGGGCTCTATCATACGGCCATTCTCTACCCGACACGGGCTGACCTTGCGGACGCGTTGCGGCGCCTGCAGGCGGCGGGCATCCAGCTCGATGGAGCTTCTGATCATGGGGTTTCCGAAGCGCTGTATTTGCGCGACCCGGACCAGAATGGTGTGGAGCTCTATTGGGACCGGCCGGAAGACAAGTGGCCGCGCGACGCCGATGGCAAGCTTGCCATGATGACGGCGCGGCTTGATCTTGCTGGGCTGCTGAAAGAAGTGGCCTAAACCGCTGCCTTGATGGCAACTGGCAGGGCTTGTTCGAGGGCCTGCAGGTTTTCATCAGTGCCAACGCTGATCCTGATGCAGCGATTGAGCGGGGCAACGCCCGGCATCCGCACGAAAATGCCGTGGGTGGCCAGGCCCTCAAGGATTTTTCGCGCATAGGCCCCGTCGCGGCCGCAATCGACCGCAACGAAATTGGTTGATGAAACAATGGGGTTCAGGTTGTTTGCTTTGGCGATGGCGTAGATTTTTTCACGCGCCCGGGCGACTTTCCGCTGAATGGATATGAGGTAATCGCCATCGGCCAGCGCCGCGATGGCCCCGGCCTGGCCCATGCGGTTGACGCCGAAGTGATTTCTGATCTTGTCAAAAGCCGAAATAACATGGGGGTGGCCCAGTGCGTAGCCCACCCGGACACCGGCCATGCCATAGGCCTTCGAGAATGTGCGAAAGCGCAACACTTTTTGATCTTCAACATCGAGTGGGGGCAACGTGCCCTCGGCGAATTCATTGTAGGCTTCATCCAGCATGAGCAGCGAGCCCGCGGGAACATTGTCGATCATCGTCTGCACGACGTTGGCTTTCCAGCAGGTGCCCATCGGATTATCGGGGTTGGCGAAATAAATGAGCTTGGCATTTTCGCGCCTGGCCAGATCCAGAAGTGAGCCAGGATCCTCACAATTATCCACGTAAGGAGTTGTCGCGAGCCTGCCGCCAAATCCCGCCACGTGAAAATTGAATGTGGGATAGGCGCCGTGGCTGTTGGCAACTGTTACACCTGCTTCGACAAACAGCCTGACAGCCAGTCCGAACAACCCGTCGATACCCTCGCCCACGGTGACATTTTCAACTCCAATGCCGTGGAAGTTGGCAATGGCCAGCCGCAGGTCGTAGACTTCCGGGTCGCCATATTGCCAGGCTTCATGCGCCGCCGCCTGCATCGCCGCGATCACCTTGGGTGATGGGCCAAACACGCTTTCATTGGCCCCGATGCGCGCCCGCAACGGAATGCCCGTGCGTCTCACAATCGTTTCAGGGCCAACAAAAGGCACGGTTGAGGGAAGTGTTTCGATCAGTGGCGTGAAGGAGGTCATCAGGCATCTTTTGCAAAAAATGGTGACCCCGGCAGGATTCGAACCTGCGACCCCCGGTTTAGGAAACCGGTGCTCTATCCAGCTGAGCTACGGGACCAGTCGCGGGTTCTTATAGGTTGGATTGTTTACACGGGCAATCGCTGCATAGAACGCGAGTAACATGACAAGGCCGCTGAGAGCCGCTGACTGCCACACATAGCGGTTAACCCCGGAAATGACGGCATTCAAGGCATCCGGCTTTTTGTAGAATTCAACCACTGCTATCACTTTGCCCTTGTCGTCGCTCACAGGGATGTAAGCTTCGATCAGGTTCTCGCCTGACAAGCGGTGAAGTGCCAGATATTCCGGCTTCTTATCGTCAGTTGCCGCCTTGATGCCGACAATGATTTCACCACCGCCTGCCCTTGCCAGTTCTTTATTGCCGTGGAACTTGAAACCAATCAGGTTGGATTCGGTGGAATACCTTGTGTATCCGTCCAGTGAATAAATATTTGCCCGCACGACGCCGGGCAGATCCCGCAGGTTGCTGGAAAAAGATAGAAGTGCGGGACTGGGCGCTGCTGTGGCGAAAAGCTCTTGACTGTTGCCCCCGGCGTTTACAATGCCATTCAGGAAGTCCTGGGAAATTTGGCCTTCGTGCAGGATTATGCGGTCGGCAATTGAGTGGCTGAAGGTAAACGCCAGCAAGATGTTAATGGCAATAATCGCCGCAAAACCAGCAATCAATAACCAGTTTTTTTTAGTGTTGCTTTCCTTGCCCAGAAACAAGACCCTCATTTTACCCCCGGGGAATCTGTCGGCAGTGTAGCCAATTCAATGCAGGTATCGCAAGCAGGAAAAAAAGGTCCAGGTTAATGGCCTGGACCTGCTGGACTTTGATTTGAAGCCTTTATGCGGCTTCTTCGGCCGCTGCTGCTTCATCCTCAGCGGCCTTTTCACCGGCGGCGGCTGCGCGTTTGGCGTTCCTGGCCAGGAATTCGGAAAGCTCCTTCACCGACTGGTCATCGTCAATTTTCCGGACCGCCGCCAGTTCTCGCGCCATGCGGAACAGGGCCTGCTCGAACAATTGACGCTCGGAATAGGACTGCTCCGGCTGGCGGTCCGAGCGATAGAGATCGCGCACGACTTCGGCGACCGCAATGAGATCGCCAGAATTGATCTTTGCGTCATATTCCTGGGCGCGCCTCGACCACATGGTGCGCTTGATGCGGGCGCGGCCACGGATAACCTTCATGGCATGCTCAATGACCGAGCGATCGGCCAGGCGGCGCATGCCCTTCTGCTCGGCGCGGTTGGTCGGCACCTTGAGGCGCAGCTTTTCGCGCTCGAAATCAACGATATAAAGCTCAAGCTTCGCACCGGCAATTTCCTGCTCTTCAATGGCGCTGATCCGGCCCACGCCGTGCGCTGGATAGACCACCAATTCGCCAATCCTGAACGAAAGTTTCTTGGGCGCCGCAGGGGCTGCTGCAACAACGGGTTTTGCCACGACGGGCGCCGCCACTGGCGCAGCCTTCACGGCAACGATGACTGGTTTGGCCACAGGAGCAGGCGCTGCCGCTGCCGCTTTTGCCGACTTTACCGATCCCGTTACCTTGGTCAGAATGGTCTTCTTGGCGACAGGCTTGGCGGCAGCCACGGCCTTTCCTTTGCTTTTAGCAGACGTTGACTTGGCTTTTGCAGCCAGGGCCTTAGGCGCAGGCTTTGCTTTTGCTGCTGGTTTTTTGGCTTTTGCTGACTTTTTGAAGGAAGCTGTTTTCTTGATGGTTTTTTTCATTTTTATCTTTCACCTGTATTCCACCGCACCCGCCAGCGATCTTTTCCGCCAACTGGGCGAAAAAATAACCGAGCTTTATGGGGCTCGGATTCGGTATTTTCCTGGGATGCAAACTACATTATGAGAAACATATCACATTTTTATGGTAAATTAAAGCCCGATCTCTCCGTGTACGGCGCATTTCTGCGCAAAACCTGTGCAAATAGGGTTATGGTTAACAAAGTTTAATCGCCTTCGCCGGGCGCTTCCGAGAAGTGGGCTTCAAATTTTCCGGCAACCCCATCAAATTCCTTGGCGCCTTCAGGCGCATCGCGCTTGATGGTGATGTTGGGCCATTTGGGCGCGTATTCGGTGTTGATTTTCAGCCATTTTTCGAGACCCGGCTCGGTGTCTGGCTTGATCGCGTCAGCCGGGCATTCCGGCTCGCAAACACCGCAATCAATGCATTCGTCGGGGTGAATGACCAGCATGTTCTCGCCTTCATAGAAGCAGTCCACAGGGCAGACCTCAACACAGTCCATATATTTGCATTTGATGCAGTTTTCAGTGACGATGTAGGTCATGACGGTCCATTTGTTCTTTATAACGAACGACGTTTAGCAAGATTTTTTGCCTTATGCACGGACTTTTTCCACGGGGGAAGGGGGAGGCGTGAGTTCCTCGTATAGCTGGCATGCTTCTGCGAAGGGACCGCGTCGCGCGCCCGCGCCTTTTACTTTGAGAACACGGATTTGCTCTTGAACCGCTATGGTGAGCACGTCACCGGGTTTTACCACGTGGGCGGGTTTCAGGATTTTTACGTGGTTGAGGCGAACCTGCCCGGTTTCGATCAGGCTGGCGGCAAGGGCCCGGTGTTTGACCACGCGGGCGAACCACAGCCATTTATCCAGGCGCTGGCTCAGGTCTTGTTTCCCGTCATCTGGGCCTTGAGGGCGCTGAGCACGGCAAAGGGCGAATTTGGGTCAACTGGTTTTTCTGGGCGAGGCCTCGGTTCTTCGCGCGGTAGCTCTTTACCGTGGTTCTTGGGATGAGGTTTGCGCCCATGGCGTTTAGGGCGCTCCGTTTGGGCAACCTGTTCAACGGGTTTGGGCGTCGGCCTTCGTCTTTCTTTGGCTTCGGGCTTGGGGCGGAACGGGCCGGTGTCTTTCGGCCACCAGACATCAAGTTCAATTTCTTCGATGACTGATTCCGGAGGGGGTTCGACTTCCGGAGGGGGTTCGACGGCGACGGGCTCGTCAGCGGCCCCGGTCGTTTCGGTTGGAACCTCCGCAACGGGCACTGTTTCAACCGGGGTTGCGGCTGTTGCGGGCGGCGCAACAACCGGACGCCTGATTTTCTTCTTCTGCGTGCGAAAGCTGAGGCTTTGCAGGATGCCCTGGAACTCTTCACCGGAACAGCCAACCAGCGACATCATGTCGGCAACGATCGTAAAGCCGCCGCCTTCAACGGAACCAGTGGGACGCACGTCATCAGGAAAGCGCGGCTTCCAGAAAACCCTGTCACGCACCAGATCGGCAAGGCGTTCGAGCATGTCGATGCGCACCACGCGGGGTCCGCAAATCCGGTAACCGCACACATCGTAAAATCCGAGAGGCGTTGTGCTGTCAAATGCCGCCGATGTGAGGCCTTGGCCCGGAGGCAATGGCAAGGCGGACAATTCCAGATTGCCGAGTTTTTTTTGTTGCAGCGCCCAAAGCAGAAGCCGGAGTTCAGTGGCGGCGGGTTTCAGCAGCGCCGGGGTGAAAATGTGGAATGCGCCAAAACGGACACCCTGCTGGCGCAAGCCGGCGCGGTCTTCCTGGGAGAGGCCTCGCACATCTTCCAGCACAAGTTCACGCGGCAGCACGCCCAGGGTTTCGACAAGGCGAAATGCGATGCCGCGCGCCATGCCCTGCAGGCTTTCGTTCTCCTGCAGTTTGATCAGCGGCTCCAGCAGGCTCGCCACCAGGCGGTCGACAAATTTTTGCATCCTCGTCTGAACGTCTTCGCGCGGCTGGCCGGACAGAAGGTCGCTGGCCAAAACCCTGGCGCGGGGCCCCAACATTGTGTCGCCCGCTTCAACAAACCCGATCGCCTCATGGTTCCAGACAATATTGCCATCGCGGGTGAGCTTCAAATCAGGATCGGCCGACGTTGCCGCGGCATTGGCCCTTGCCAAAATCTCGGCGCTCACAGCTTGCACGGCGGCGGCCTTCAAGGTGCGCTGCTCGTGGGATTCGTTTGCGCCATCGGGAATGAAGTTAAACCCCTTGATGCGGCCTACATACTCGCCCTCGACACGTATCGCGCCATCTTCCTCAACAGTCGACATCAACTCTTCCTTTTGCGCCAAGCGACGCATTAATACACTGGTCCGGCGATCAATGAAACGCTGAGTTAGCCTTTCATGCAGGGCATCCGACAGTTTTTCTTCTATTTCCCGGGTTCTTTGCTGCCAATAATAAGGCGCTTTGAGCCAATTGCTGCGATTTGCGATGAATGTCCACGTGCGGACGTGGGAGATGCGATTTGACAGGGTATCAAGGTCTCCCTCGCTGTTTTCGCAATGCTTGAGCTGGCGGGAAAACCAATCCTCGGGGATATGGCCCTTGGGGGTTGCGAGATATTGAAAGACACGGGCCACCAGATGGGCGTGCTCGGCAGGCGAGATATTGCGATAGTCGGGAATTTGACAGGCGGACCACAGGAGTTCCACATCGTTCTTGGATTTTGCGAGATCGGCGGTGGTTGCCTCACGCGCCACCGCTTCAAGCGCCAGGATATCCGCGCCAGCCTGGGCGCGCGTCAGGCCATCCTGATTTGGCATGCGGGTCAGGCTGCCGCGCAAGTGGTCCAGCGAACCAAAATCCAGATCCGGGTTGCGCCACTGCAGCGAGCGGACGCTGTCGAAGTTGTGGTTCTCAAGGCGATCCACCATGTCCTGGTCAAAGGCGTCCGCCTCGCCGGTGCACCCAAAAGTGCCGTCATTCATGTAGCGGCCCGCCCGGCCCGCAACCTGGCCCAATTCGCCGGCGTTGAGATGGCGATGCTGGAAGCCATCGAACTTGCGGGTGGCGGCGAACGCCACATGATCCACATTCATGTTGAGGCCCATGCCAATGGCATCGGTTGCGACGATGTAGTCAACATCGCCGGATTGATAGAGGGCCACTTGCGCGTTGCGGGTTCGCGGAGACAGCGAACCCATAACGACTGCGGCCCCGCCGCTTTGCCGCCGGATGAGTTCCGCCACCGCATAAACCATGTCGGCCGAAAAGGCGACGATTGCTGACCTTCTGGGCAGGCGGCTCATTTTCCTTTGACCAGCGTAGGATAGCTTCGAGAAGCGTGGCCTGGTGATGAACGTGGTCTTGGGAATCATGGACTCCAGGATGTGCCGCATGGTGGCGGCCCCCAGAAACATGGTTTCATCGGTGCCGCGGCGATTGAGCACGCGGTCGGTGAAAATATGGCCGCGCTCGAAATCCGCGCAGAGCTGCACCTCGTCGATGGCGAGGAATGGCACCGTCACATCGGGTGGCATGGCTTCAACGGTTGCCACCCAATAGCGCGGCGATGCCGGAATGATTTTTTCCTCGCCAGTCACAAGCGCCACCGCATGCTCGCCAACCTTGAGCCGCACGCGGTCATAAATCTCGCGCGCCAAAAGCCTTAGCGGCAAGCCGATCATGCCGCCGCCGTGGGCCAGCATGCGCTCCACGGCCAAATGGGTTTTGCCAGTATTGGTGGGGCCCAACACGGCTGTGACATTGCGAATTTGCGGCATGGCCCCAAGGTAGATGTGAAATCACCGATGTCAACGGTTGATCGCATCAGATTGGCGCAGGCGTGTAAGCTTTGGATTCAAAGCAGAACGAAAGCTGACCGAATCAGTGACTCGCGCAGGATTCATTTTCTGTTCTCACAGGCTTTGCTGGAAATCCGCCTTGGCGGGTTGCCGTCGCGCGCGGCAGCGCGAGCAATTTTGACGGAAATTTGGAAGAAGAAATTAAGCATTGAATCCAGTCTCTAACCAAACGTAAATCTGCGCCGGCAAACCGGCGCGGCAAAATTAACGAAGCGTTCCCCTTTGAGAACGGAAGGTGGGCGAATCGCAACAGGGGCCATATTCATGTTATGTTCTCACAAGATGTGGTGATGAAAAGGGGCGGCATCGCTAAATTTTTGAAAATGGGTGGAAATGCCCGCGCGTTTCTCCGGCCTGCCGTTAACATCTCTGTTTCAAAGCGGGAAGGTGAAACTTGTTTGAACTGCTGGCGCGTTGCGCTTGACCCGCTGGCTCTCTCCACCTATAGAAGCGCCAACCCGCTGGACTGTTTTCCAAGTCCAGCCTTATTATTTTGCGGAGTAGAGACCATGGCTCGAGTTTGCGAGTTGACTGCTAAGAACCCCCTGGCCGGCAACAACGTCAGCCATGCCAACAATAAACTCAGACGGCGTTTCCTGCCGAACCTCTGCAATGTCAGCCTGATGAGCGAAGCCATGGGTCTCACCTATCGTTTCCGCATCAGCGCCATTGCGCTCAAGACTGTCGAGCATCGTGGCGGCCTTGATGCGTTCCTGCTGAAAGCCAGCAATGATGAGCTTTCAGCGAAAGCCCGCAAGCTCAAGGCCTCGATTGGCCGCAAACTTGAAGCCAAAGTGGCTGCCTAGCTTCTGACGAAGCCGCCCAAACGCTTTTCTCCAACAGCCACCAGGGACGGTGAACCGGTTGTGCACCCATCCGCGACTTTGCGGAACGCCAAGCTCGGGCGTTTCACCGAGATCAGGGAGCGCGTGGCGTTTTGGGATTCCGGGCTTGACGATTACTCCTATGTCGAACGCCAGGCGGAAGTGATCTATGCCAGCATTGGCAAGTTCTGCGCGATTGCTTCGAATGCGCGGGTGAATGCGCTTGAACATCCCATTGAGCGGGTGAGCCAGCACAAGATCACCTATCGCGCCAACGAATATTTTCTGGGCGCCAGGCTTGATCAGGACTTTCGGGAGAAACGGCGCGGCCAGGCAGTTGAAATCGGCCATGATGTCTGGGTGGGCCATGGCGCGGTGATCATGCCCGGAATCAAGATTGGCCATGGCGCGGTGATCGCCGCAAGCGCCGTGGTGACGCGCGATGTCGCCCCCTATGCCATTGTGGCGGGCGTTCCGGCGAAATTCCTGAAATGGCGGTTCGAGAATAAGATCAGTGAACGGATCATTGCCCTTGGCTGGTGGCATTGGGGCCACGACAAGCTGGCCGCGGCTGTAGGTGACATGCGGGTTTTGAGTATTGAGGCGTTTCTGGAGAAGTGGGGCGGATAGCATCCCGCGTTCGTCAGGTTGCATGCATCAATTGCCAATGCAAAAAGGCGCGAAAGTTTCCTTCCGCGCCTTTCAATCTAAATAACAGACCTACGAAGCGTCGCCGGTTTCTTCCGCCGGGGCGGCTTCAGCCTGCTTTGCGCTCAGGTCTTCACCCGTCGCCTGGTCAACCTGCTTCATGGAAAGGCGAACCTTGCCGCGGTTGTCAAAGCCCAGGAGCTTCACCTTCACGGCGTCGCCTTCGCTCACCACGTCGGACACCTTGTTGACGCGCTTGGCTGCAAGTTCAGACACGTGAACCAGGCCATCCTTGGCGCCAAAGAAATTCACGAACGCGCCGAAGTCAACGACCTTGACGATCTTGCCATCGTAAATCTCGCCAACTTCCGGCTCGGATACGATCGACTTGATCCACTTCATGGCCGCGTCAATGGCGGCCCCCGAAGACGACGCCACCTTGATCGTGCCATCATCCTGAATGTCGATCTTGGCGCCGGTCTTTTCCACGATCTCGCGGATAACCTTGCCGCCGGTGCCGATCACTTCGCGGATCTTGTCGGTTGGGATCTTGATCACTTCAATGCGCGGCGCATGCTCGCCAAGGCCCGAGCGGGCCGATGTCAAGGCCTCCGCCATCTTGCCCAGAATGTGCAAACGCCCATCCTTGGCCTGCCACAGGGCAACCTTCATGATCTCTTCAGTGATGCCGGTGATCTTGATGTCCATTTGCAGCGCGGTAATGCCGTCAGAAGTGCCGGCCACCTTGAAGTCCATGTCGCCCAGATGATCCTCGTCGCCAAGAATATCCGACAGCACCGCGAAGCGCTCATCTTCCTTGATGAGGCCCATGGCGATGCCGGCAACCGGTGACTTCAGCGGAACGCCCGCATCCATCAGCGCCAGTGAAGCGCCGCAAACCGACGCCATGGATGATGAACCGTTTGATTCCGTGATCTCCGACACCACGCGAATGGTGTAGGGAAACTGGTCGGGGGTTGGCAGCATGGGGTTGATCGCGCGCCATGCCAATTTGCCATGGCCGATTTCACGCCGTCCGGCGCCACCCATGCGGCCCACTTCACCCACCGAGAAGGGCGGGAAGTTGTAGTGCAGCATGAACTTGGCTTTCAGCGTGCCGTCCAGCGAATCCACATATTGCTCGTCTTCGCCCGTGCCGAGGGTCGTCACAACCAGGGCCTGGGTTTCACCGCGCGTAAACAGCGCCGAGCCATGGGTGCGGGGAAGCACCGAGGCTTCGGCCACAATCTGGCGCACCGTCTTGGTATCCCGGCCATCAATGCGCAGGCCCGTATCCAGAATGCTGTTGCGCACAATATCTTTTTCAAGATGCTTGAACGCCTCTGCGACCTTCTGTGGTGTTGGCGAATTGTCTTTTTCGGGATTTACCAGCGCTTCCACAGCCTTGTCCTTGGCCTTGGCGACAGCTTCCTGGCGCGCTTCCTTGGCGGGAATTGCATAAGCGGCACGGACATCTTTTTCGACTGACTTCTTCACGGCCTTATAGAGTTTTTCATTTTCCGGCGGCGTGAAGTCACGGGGTTCGCGCGATGAACGCTCAGCCAGGCGGATGATGGCGTCAATCACCGGCTGGAAGCCCGCATGGCCAAACATCACAGCGCCAAGCATCTTCTCTTCCGAAAGTTCTTTGGCTTCCGATTCAACCATCAGCACGGCATCGGATGTGCCCGCAACCACGAGGTCAAGCTCAGAAGTCTTCATCTGCTCTTGCGTCGGGTTCAGGACATATTCGCCATCGATGAGGCCAACCCGCGCGCCGCCAACCGGACCCATGAATGGAATGCCGGAAAGCGTGAGCGCGGCGGAAGCGCCAATCAGCGAAACGATGTCGCTGTCATTTTCAAGGTCATAGGAAAGCACCGTCGCAATAACCTGCGTTTCGTTGCGGAAGCCTTCCGGAAACAGCGGGCGGATCGGACGGTCGATCAGGCGGGAAACCAGTGTTTCCTTTTCTGTCGGGCGCCCCTCGCGCTTGAAATAACCACCGGGAATCTTGCCGGCGGCATAGGTCTTTTCCTGATAGTTCACGGTCAGCGGGAAAAAATCAATTCCAGGCTTTTCCGAGCGCGCCGCGACGGCGGTGGCAAGAACCGTTGTCTCGCCGTAGGTTACCAATACGGCGCCGTCTGCTTGCCG
Source organism: Rhodobiaceae bacterium (assembly GCA_031375195.1). GTDB lineage: Bacteria > Pseudomonadota > Alphaproteobacteria > Rhizobiales > Aestuariivirgaceae > Aestuariivirga. Next base: position 1,309 of record JANMHO010000222.1, on the reverse strand, counting down.
GGCCATGCGGCCGGTTTCTATGCGGAGTGGCTTTCCTGCCCATTCCAATTCTTCAACATCAATCTTAAACATCACATATCCTTCATGCTCTTCGCCGCCACTTGCTCACCTGCCTGGACGGCATCCCCATTGAGCGATCAAAGCCCGGCCCTATTGCCTGGCTTTTGAATTCGGGGACGCGGGGGGACTTGATCTTGGTGATCCGCCCGCTCATGCAATTATCGTCGCTGAATTTAGCGGCGGATTTCGAGACGCTTGATCAGGGCCTGGTAGCGGCCTTCATCCTTCGACTTCAAATAGTCGAGGAGGCTGCGGCGCAGGGCCACCATCTTCAACAAACCACGGCGTGAGTGATTGTCCTTCTTGTGGGACTTGAAATGGTCCGTGAGACCATTGATGCGCTCCGTGAGGAGAGCGACCTGCACTTCGGGCGAACCCGTGTCGGCAGGCTTTGTGGCAAAGTCTTTCATGAGCGCGGCTTTGCGCTCGGCTGTCATCGTCATTCGGCCATCTCCAGGATGTCTATAGGTTAAACAAGCGCTTCGGTTTGAGCGATCCCTGTTCGATGCTGCAGATGCCAAGCGGTTTGGAACCCCAAGTCACCAGCACCGCATCGCACGCGATAGGAGCGTTCGCACCTCTGAGCAGAATCGGTTGACCCTGCTTCAGGCGCTGGGCTTCCGCGTCGCTAATGGCCAGTGCCGGGATGCCGTCCAGCGCGGTCGCAAGCGGGCGAAGAGCCTCGTTTTTGGCGTTATTGCCGAGGGGCTTATGGCTCATTTCTTCAAGCCTTTCCAGCGAAATCATGTCAGCCTCCGCAAATGGCCCGACGCGCACGCGCCGGAGCATCGAAACATGGCCAAAACACCGAAGTTTTCGTCCCATATCGCGCGCCAAAGAGCGCACATAGGTGCCCTTGCCGCAAGTCATCTCGAACACCGCATGGTTCGCATCAGGGCAGTCAACCAGCGCAAGTTTCTCAATGTTTACAGATCTTTCCGCCATTTCCGGCTCTGCCCCCGCGCGCGCCAGGTCATAGGCCCGTTCGCCGTCAATCTTGATCGCCGAAAACACCGGTGGGGCCTGCAGGATAACCCCCTGAAATTGCGGAAGTATCGCTTCAATATCCGGCTTCGATGGCCGCAGTTCAGAGTGTGCCGTAACATCCCCTTCCATATCATCGGTGGAACGCTCCGCCCCCCAGGTCACTTCAAACCGGTAAACCTTCCGCCCCTCCATCGCCCACTGAACCGTCTTGGTGGCTTCCCCCAAAGCAATCGGCAGCAGCCCGGTCGCCAAGGGGTCCAAA
>JANMHO010000194.1:0-2242 GCA_031375195.1 Rhodobiaceae bacterium | reverse complement strand
TGCTCGCTGCTTACGTTGTATTTTCCCTGCTTCCACGGCTCAGGCGCACGTGCCACTACATGCTGTCGCTGGCCGACGGGCTTACTGACATCGACATCGAGGGCCAGGACAGGCGCGATGAGATTGGCGGCATGTCGCGCGCCATAGTGGAGATGCGGCAGAATGTTTTGGACAAGCAGCGCTTCGATTTGCAACTGCAGCTTGAGCAGGAGCACTACCGCCGCGAAACCGAAGAGCGCCGCAGAAACGAGGAAACGGCCGGTGAAGAAGTAACCCACATCGTCAATGCCGCCGTTGCCGGCGATTTTACCCGCCGCCTGGAACTGGCCAACAAGCAGGGATTTTTGCGCGACCTCAGCAAGGGCATGAATGACCTGACGGCGACCGTCGATCGCGGGCTGACCGAAACCGTGCGCATGATGTCGGCTCTGGCGCGGGGTGATTTGACCCAGCGTGTGGAAGGCGAGTTCAAGGGCTCGTTCCTGCAGCTCAAGAATGATGCCAACACGATGGCCGACAAGATCAGGGCGATAGCGCGCCGCATCTCGGGCGTATCGCGCGAAGTGCAGGGGGCAACCCGCGAGATCGCATCCGGTGTGGCTGACCTGTCGGCGCGCACCGAGCATCAGGCGTCTTCATTGGAAGAAACCTCGGCCTCGATGGTGCAACTGGCCACAACTGTGCGCCAGAACTCCGGCAATGCCCAGGAAGCCAATCAGGCTGCGGCAATCGCAAGTTCATCGGCTGTCAATGGCGGCGAGATCGCCAACAAGGCTGTGGCCGCCATGGGCAAGATCGAGGATAGCTCGCGCCAGATCGGCGATATTGTGGGCCTCATCCAGGACATCGCCTTCCAGACCAATCTCTTGGCCTTGAACGCCGCTGTTGAAGCGGCCAGGGCTGGCGATGCCGGCAAGGGCTTCGCGGTGGTGGCCAATGAAGTGCGCGCCCTCGCCCAACGCGCCAGTCAGGCGTCGAAGGATATCAAGGGCCTGATCGTCAACTCCGATACGCAGGTGCGCGAAGGTGTGAACCTCGTCAAACAGGCAGGCTCTTCGCTGAGCGAGATCGTGGCATCAGTGAAGAAAGTGGCGGGCCTCGTTTCTGAAATCGCCGCCGCCACCCAGGAGCAATCCTCCGGCATCGAGCAGGTCTCAAAGGCTGTCACCGGCATGGACCAGATGACGCAGCAGAACGCCGCCCTTGTCGAGGAAACCAACGCCGCGCTGCACTCTGCCACCACGCAGGTCGATGAACTGCGCCAGGTGGTTTCCTTCTTCCAGACCGGCGAGCAGGACGAGGTTGAGGACCAGGGCCAGCCGGAGCCCGCCAACCCGGTGCGCCAGCAATTCCAGACGCTGGCCCGCAAGGTTGTGGGAAGCCGCAGCGCCGCACCTGCCCATGACAACTGGAAGGAATTTTAATTGCCAACGCCAAACCCATTGGCGGCGCCAAATCCCGCCGATGAAGGCGCAGCCACGTTCGCGCCCGGCACGCCACGCCTGGCGCCTGCCCAGTTTGATATTTTCCGCAGGCTTGCAGGCAAGCACGCCGGCATAGCACTGCCTGATTACAAGCGCAGCATGGTTCATCGCAGGCTTGCAAAGCGCCTGAAGGCGCTGGGCATTGCGGATTTTTGCGAATACGCCGACCTGCTTCTGGGCGCGGCTTCCGAAAGCGAAATCGAGTTTTTTGTAAACGCGCTCACCACAAATAAAACCGATTTCTACCGCGAAGGCCACCACTTCGATCATCTGGCAACCGTCGCGCTCGCAGACTTGCGAAAGCGGCTTGACCGGGAAGGCTCACGCAGGCTTCGTTTCTGGTCGGCCGGCTGTTCGACCGGTCAGGAACCCTATTCAATCGCCCTGACGCTCCTGGACGCCTTGAGCGATATCACGCGTTGGGATGCCAGGATTTTGGCCACCGACATCGACACCGACGTCCTCGAAATTGGCCGCAAGGGCATCTATCCGGAGGAGGAGGTGGCGCGCATTCCCACCGCGTTGCGCGCGCGGCATGTCAAGCCGGTGCCCGGTGAAAGGGAACTCTTCAGTGTGAGCCGTGAAGCCCGTTCTCTCGTGACATTCAATCCGCTGAATCTGCATGCGGCCTGGCCCATGAAGGGCAAGTTTGATGTCATCTTCTGCCGCAATGTTGTCATCTATTTCGACAAGCCAGCCCAGCGCCTGCTGTTTGACCGCTTCGCCAATCTCATGCGGGATGGAGGTTATCTTTATAT
>JANMHO010000189.1:0-2107 GCA_031375195.1 Rhodobiaceae bacterium | reverse complement strand
CGACGGAAAATTCATTGGTGAAAACACCGATGGCAAGGGCTTCCTCCAATCGCTCCGCGAGGTCGTCGATCCCGGAGGCAAGACAGTTGTCATGTTTGGAGCAGGGGGCGCCGCCCGCGCCATTGGCGTTGAGCTTGCCCTTGCTGGCGCCGCACGCATCATCATTGTGAATCGTGGCAAGGAAAGAGGCCAAACCCTCGTCGATCTCCTGAATGCCAAAACTTCAGCAAAAGCCGAACTGGTCATCTGGCAGGGAATGTGCAAAATCCCGAAAGACGTCGAAATCGTCGTCAACGCAACCTCTGTCGGTCTCTACCCCGATGTCGACGCCAGGCTTGATCTCGATCCGGAATCATTGCGCGCGGGGCTCGTCGTCGCTGATGTAATTCCCAATCCGCCGCGCACCTGGCTCATCCGCCAGGCAGAAAACCGGGGTTGCGACGTGGTGGACGGCCTCGGCATGCTGGTCAACCAGGGCGTCATCGGCGTAAAATACTGGACCGGTGTGGATGTCGATCCACTGGTGATGCGCGACAAACTGGAGGAAATCTTCGCAGCCTAACTCCGTGGCCTGAGTTTCTCCGGATCGTAATGGGCAAATCTTACCACACGCGCAGGCAAGCGCTTCTGCATGCCATCGAGTTTGCCAATTTCAACCTGGGCGCCAATTTCTCCACTCAACACATCAACACGCGCGAGTGCGATATTCCGGCCCAGGATCGGCGAGCGGGTTGAGCTCGTAACCACGCCGACAACGCCCCGCCCCACATAAACCTGATCACCATGGCCGACAATTTCATTAGACTCAATCTCAAGTCCAACCAGCTTATGGCGCGGATGCTCCTTGCGCTGAACCAGCGCCTGCTTGCCGATAAAATCATCAACCTTGGTTTTCAACGGCACGGTAAACCCGATCCCCGCTTCAAAGGGATCCGTTTCCGAATTGAATTCGTAATGGGCAAAAACCAGCCCCGCCTCTATGCGCGCCATATCCAGCCCTTCAAGCCCCATGGGCTTCAGGCCATATTTTCGCCCCGCTTCCCAAACCGCATCAAACACCGCAAGCGCATCCTTCGGGTGGCAGAAAATTTCGTAGCCAAGTTCACCCGTATAGCCCGTGCGTGAAACCACAACCGGCGCGCCTTCAAAATGGCCGATGCGGGCAACGGCAAAGCGGAACCACTCCAGTTCACCAATGGTGGGCTGGGCAGGCGCCGTCCATATGATCTCTTTCAGCAGATCGCGGGAATTTGGTCCCTGCACAGCAATGTTATGAAGCTGATCGGTGGAAGATCGCACCCAGGCGCGGTAGTCCATTTTTTCCGCCTGCTCGCGAAGCCATGCGCCGCTGTAATCATCACCGCCAATCCAGCGAAAGTTGTTTGGGCCCAGACGATAGACCGTGCCATCATCAATCATGCCGCCATTTTCATAGCACATGGCGGTGTAAACCACCTGGCCAGTTGCAAGCTTGCGAATGTCGCGCGTCACACAGTATTGCAGCAGGGCTTCTGCATCGGGCCCGGTAACTTCGAATTTGCGCAGCGGCGACAGATCCATCACCACAACTTTTTCCCGCACCGCCCAATATTCCTCGATTGGCCCCTCATTGTTGAAGCGCGACGGAAGCCAGAAACCCCGGTACTCGGTGTAGTTTCGGGTCAGCGCTGAAAAGCGCGGATGGAAGGCGGTTTCGCGGGTCATCTCAACATCTGCATCAGGTGTCATGCGGTAAGCCACAGCTCTCGAAAATTTCTGTTTATCGGAATAGGTTCGAACATGGATGTCAGTGGGGTTCCAGCCGTTGCCGGGATCAATATCATCCGGGCAGGCCGAGCTCACACATACAAGATCCGTGAGCGACTTTACCAACACGTAGTCGCCAGGCCTCGACCAGGCTTCATCAAAGATAATCTGGTTGTTGGCGTCCATGCGCGTGTTGTAGAAAAAATTCAACGCCTCCCAGCCACGCCGCTTGGCGATGCCGAAGGGATCAAGGGCGCGATTGAAATTGTCGGTGCAATTGACGTGGCCGGGATAGCCCACGTCGTCGTAGTAACGCGAATTGCAAGCCGTGGCGAAAGCATCATGGCGCCCGCAGGTGTCC
>JANMHO010000188.1:0-10700 GCA_031375195.1 Rhodobiaceae bacterium | reverse complement strand
TCAAGAAGCGGAGGCTCGAATCTAGCCTCCTTCAGCACGACCTGCGGGAACGCTTCAAACTGGAGAAGGAAACCTATGCCAATTGGGAGAAAGGCCGCTGTTCTCCAGCCATGAAACACTGGCCGGGGATCATTGAGTTCCTTGGCCGCGACCCCAATCCGAAACCCACCACGCTCGGGGAGCGGCTAATGGCGTACCGTCGACGTTATGGTCTCAGTCGCGAAGCTCTCTCGATTGTAATTGGTGCTGACGAGGCAACCCTCTGGCGGTGGGAGAATAACCAGCGAAAGCCAAAATGTGAGCGGCATTTCGCCGCCATTCGCCGACTAAGATTGATCTAATCTTTATCCCATTTATCGAGCAAGCCACTGTGGCTGCTTAATCTTCAAGAGCAGCGTTCAGAGAACAGAGCTTGCATGCCTCAAGCAGGCCAGAAGCATAAAGTCCGACGTGGGGCCGCGTTGCGACTATGTTTATGTAAGAAACACCCTGCTACCTGACTGGATACTCGTTGGCGTCAAATACATGATGATGCACATGCCCGGTGAACATTTTCAAAAGCTCAACCGTCACTTCACGGCTTTGCCTGCGCACATCTGAAAGCAGGGCGTTTCTGCAAGCTTCGTGATTGGGATAGCGAATGGCGAGAGCCATGGCGAGTGGGGGTGCGCCCTCATCCCGTTCGCCGCCATCCAGCACACGCACTTCTTCAGCTCCGGGGAATTTGGTCCAGAGCGGCACAAGGCGTTGTTTGACAAAATCACGAAAAGCCTGCTCTTGGCCATGGTGAATCTCGCCTTCAAAAAAAGCGTAACGAATAATCATAATGGGATTCCTGAAAATTGGGTGCGACACAGGTCAGCGCCGCACCCTTTGAGGCAACGTAAGGGAGTTACATTTTGCCCCAGATTTTCTTGTATTCGTCGCGGTAGCCATTGCCGGGATCGAAGGTGTTGTTGGGGCCGCCATCGAATTCGACATTGGCTTTGGTGACAACATGCAGTGGCGAAACGTAGCCCGACCACGCTTCTCCGGCGATGGCGCGGTTCAGCTCGTCAACTAATTGCCAGCCCTGAAGGTTCAAGGGTTCAGCAACAGTTGCGGCCTGATACTGGCCGGAGCGGATGCGCTGGTAAGCCGATTCCGAACCGTCACCGGCGGATACGTTGGTAGGTCGCCCGGTGCCTTCAATGCCAGCCGCTGTGAGGGACGGTCCCATGAAATCAAAGTAGAGATCATTGATGGCCAATGAGTGTGTCCACTTGTCGCCATGCTTCTGCAACAGCGAAGTTGTCAGCTGTGGCATGCGCTGGGAGGTTTCGGCGATGGGCGTATCAACCCATTCAACCGTGGTGCCGCCCAAGGCTTCGATGACTTCTTGCATCTTCTTGGCCTTGGCAATGGCGATGGCATAGGTTGAGTCGGTGAAATAGACGCAGCCGGGCTTGCCGCCAGCATCGATATAGGCCCACATGGCAGCAGCCGTTGAAACCTGCATGGGGTCCGTGGTGACATTGGCGAAGACGCCCGCATCAGCCAGCGGCCCAACTGCCGGGCCTGCATGCCAGGACACGAACGGAATATTTGCGGCCTTGGCGGCTTCCATCGCCGGCAGCTGCTCAACGGCGTCAAAGCCATTGATGATGATGCCGTTGGGATTGAGCGCCATGGCCTGGCCAAAAGCTGCAGTGCGCCCCGAGACTGAACCTGCGCCGTCAATGGTGATGACTTTCCAGCCAATCGCCGCTGCGGCTTCTTCAACGCCCTTGGTGGCGCCCAGAATGCCGCCATTCTTCATGTCGCCAGCCAGCACAACAATGGTCTTGCCTTCAGCGGCCTTGGGGCCGGTTGTGGGACCATCCCATTTTTCAACCTTCATTGCATACTTATCAACGATGGCCTGTGCATCGGCCATTGAATCCGCGAAGGCTATTTTGGTTAGCACCGGCACTGAAAGTCCCAGGGCGATGCCTTGCAGCAGTAATTGTCTACGATCCATGTTTCTTCTCCCGTTTATCCGCTGGCACCCGTCAGGGGTGGCGGCATTGCTTGTGAAGGTGCCTTCTGGGCCGCACCTTTTTTGCGCTGTGCATATCCTGCTATGCCAATGGCCACGAGCAGGGTTACACCATTAAACAGCGGTTCAACCCAGAACGAACCGCCGAATTGCTGAATGCCGGAAATGCCGACGGCCAAAATCATCACACCAATGATGGTACCCCACACATTGACACGGCCCGGTTTGATTGTGGTGGAGCCAAGGAAAGCGCCAACGAGCGCTGGCAGCAGAAATTCGAGACCCACACTGGCCTGGCCGATGCGCAGCTTTGAAGCGAGCAGCACTCCTGTCAGCGCCGTGAGCAGCCCGGAACATATGAACGCGCCAATCACAAATTTGCGAACCGGGATACCGTTCAGCGCTGCGGCCTTGGGGCTGGCGCCAATGGCATAGAGATAACGGCCAATGGGCAGGTATTCAAAGATTAGCCACATGGCGATGCCAATGGCGAGCACGTAATAGCCAGTAATCGGCAGGCCGAAAATCATGGTGGAGTTGAGTTTGTAGAAACCATCGGGGACCACGCCCACAACCTGGCGGCCCCCCGTGTGCCAGAGGGCCAGCGCATAGAGAATTGTGCCGGTGCCGAGTGTGGCGATAAAGCTGTCGATCTTAGCCACTTCAACCAGCAAGCCGTTGAGCACGCCCATGACAGCGCCGAGGCAAAGCACAATCAGAACGGCCATGGGCCACGGCACACCGTAAACCGTTTGCAGGCTGATAGCCAAAATGTGCCACAGCACGATGCCGTAGCCCACAGTGAGATCAATGCGGCCAGCGGCCATGGGGATCATGGCACCTAGGGAGAGCAAGGCGATGATGGCCTTGTCAGAAATGATTGAGCGCACATTGAGCAGGGTTGGGAAGGTTGACGGTAACAGCACTGAGAAGAAAATGATGAGAACGGCGGTGAGAATGACCAGGCCATAGGTGGGCAGCAGGCGCACGACTTTCTGGCTGAACTTAAGCTGTTTCAATTCATGCTGTGTGGGTTCAAGCGCGGTTGATTGAATGGATTGCATGGGTCTATGCCGCCTCGGATGCAGATGCAGCGTGAATTAGAGACTGGGTGGTGAGGGCAGACCCTGCAAGCTCGGCCACGATTTCGCCGCGCGAAAACACCAGTGCGCGGTGGCAGATATGGGCGACTTCCTCGAAATCCGTGGACACGACAATGACGGTGAGGCCGCTTTCAAGCGCCTTCGAAATGAGCTGGTAGATTTCCGATTTGGCTCCCACATCAACGCCGGCGGTTGGGTCTTCGGCAATGAGCACGCGCCGGTCGGTGCTGAGCCAGCGGCCCACAACAACTTTTTGCTGATTGCCCCCGGACAGCGCCTCTACGGGCAGGTCGGGATCATTGGGGCGCAGGCCCACAGATTTTCCGATGTCAATCGCGCGCAGGGCCTCGAGGGCGGGCGATACAATTGAAAAAAGTGAGCGTCCTGCGGAGGCCGGATTGAGAAATGTGTTTTCACGGACAGAAAGCGACAGCGCCACCGATTCCTCGGTGCGGTCCCGCGCCACCAAGCCCATACCTTGCTTTAGAGCTGCAACGGGTGACGAGAGGTCGAGCCTGTTATTGTCGAGCTTTACCTCGCCAGTGAATGTCTCAGCGCCAAACAGGCAGCGCCCGACGGCCTCTTGCCCCGCTCCTCTCAAGCCCACCAGGCCAAGCACTTCGCCAGCCCGCGCTTTGAATGAGACCGGCCCAACACCGGGGCCAACCAAGCCAGAAACGGCAAGGGTCTCAGCGCCGCTTCTGGGTTCGGCCCGGTGATAAAGCTGGGTGACGGCGCGGCCCACGATCAGATTGACCAATTCGGTCGGCGTGGTTTCGGAAACTTTGCGGTCGCCCACCAATCTGCCATCGCGCAATACGGCTACACGGTCCGCCAGTTTGAAAACTTCATCGAGGCGATGCGAAACATAGATCATGCCAACGCCGCGCGCCCTCAACGAGCGCAGAACCTTGAACAGGCGCTCAACCTCATTGGCAGGAAGACTTGCGGTTGGTTCATCAAGCACCAGCACATCAGCCTCAGCCGCCAGAGCCCGGGCAATGGCCACCAGTGATTTCTCGGTACGGCCCAGATCCTGGACGCGGGCCGTGGGGTCGAAGTCACAATCTACAAGCTTGAGGGCGGCTTCTGCCCGAAGCCCCGTCGCGCGCCAATCAATGAGGCCCCTGGATTTTGAAAACCCTTGCGCAAGACCGACATTCTCGGCAACCGTCATCCACTCGATGAGACCCAGATCCTGATGGATAAATGCGATTTTTTGTTTTTCCTGGGGCCTGGGCGGGCGGTGCGTGTAGGGCTGCTCCCCGAAAAGAATGCGGCCTTCATCAGGCGCGTGAATGCCGGCAAGGCATTTGATGAGTGTCGATTTGCCGGCGCCATTCTCACCCAGGAGCGCCAGAATTTCACCCCGGGCAAGATCAAGCGAAACATCACGCAGGGCGGTGGTGCCGCCAAAGCGCTTGGTTATGTTTTCAAATGCGACGAGTCTCTGCTCCATCGCGATGTTTCCGCTCCCTGAACTATTATGTTATCGATAACATCCTAAGGCCGGGCGCTTGAGGAGTCAATCCTCAATCAAGGCCCGGCCATCGAGAAGCCGCATGACTTCGGCATTGTCTTGTGTGCCAAGGCCCATGGCCACAAGCAGGCGGTGAATTTCGGTGACAGCAGAAGTGAGCGGCAATGGGGTTTGGGTTTTGAGGGCAAAGGCCTGCACAGAGTCCAGGTCTTTCAGCATGTTGTTGAGACTGCCGGTGGGAGCGAAATCGCGTTTGGCAAATTTCACCATGAATTCCTGCATGATCCGGCTGTCTGCGCGACCGCCGCTGAGCGCCGCCGGAATTTTGGCAGCATCCACGCCGCCTGCTTCAGCAAGTTTCACCGCTTCAGCAACCGCTTGAAAGGCCAGCGCGCAAAATAGCTGGTTGACGAGCTTTGTGGTTTGTCCGGCACCGAGGCCGCCCATCAGGGTGTAATTGGCGGCGAGGTCTTTGATGACAACACGGGCGCGCTCGAAATCCGCCACGTCGCCGCCAGCCATGATGGTGAGTGTGCCGGAAAGGGCACCGGGCACACCGCCAGAGAGCGGACAATCCACCCATTTCATCCCCGTCGTAGTGAAAAGCTGTGTCGCAATCTCAACAGTTGCGGCAGGATCAATTGACGACATGTCGATGACGAGTTTTTGAGGTGACGCCGAACTGGCAATTCCGTTTTCGCCAAGAGCGGCTTTGCGGACAATGTCAGCGTGATTGAGGCTCAAAATGATGAAGTCTGAATTGAGCGTGGCGCTGGCGATGGAGGTTGCCGGTTTGGCGCCGCGCTTGGCCAACTCCGCCAGCTTTGCTGGATCAATATCGAAGACCTGAATGTCATGCTTGCAGTCGAGCAGGCGGGTGACGAAAGCCGATCCCATCAACCCCGCGCCAATTACTGCGATCTTCTCACTCATGGGCACGCCATCAAGCCACTGCACTGAACCATCTCAAAGCACCGCAGTTATGCCACCATCAACATAGAGGATGTGGCCATTGATGAAGGAAGATGCCTCACTTGCCAGAAAAATGGCAGCGCCTTGCAATTCATCAACCGTTCCCCAGCGCCCGGCGGGGGTGCGCTTTTCAAGCCAGCTTGAAAAATCCGGGTTATCGACCAGCCCCTGGTTGAGCGGGGTTTTGAAATAGCCTGGGCCGATGGCGTTAACCTGAATGCCGTATTTGGCCCAGTCCGCCGCCATGCCCTTGGTTAACATTTTCACCGCACCCTTGGTTGCTGTGTAGGGCGCAATGCCGGGCCGCGCCAGCTCGCTTTGCACTGAACAGATATTGATGATCTTGCCGCGCCGGCGTTTGATCATGTGGCGGGCCACGCTTTGCGCGCATAAAAACACGCTTTCAACATTCAAGGTCATCAGCTCACGGAATTTCTCCGCCGGAAAATCCTCAAGGGGTGCGCGAAACTGCATGCCCGCATTGTTGACCATGATGTCGATGCTGCCAAATTCAGCCTCAATCATGTTAATGCCAGACGCCACACTCTCCTGCAATGTCACATCAAAGTCAACGCCGTGAACCGTGAAACCCTTGGCTTTCAAACCTGCGACAGCGCTTGCCAGTTTCTCCTTGTTGCGGCCATTTAGAATGATTTCGGCACCGGCGGCTGCAAGGCCTTCAGCAATCGCCAGCCCAATGCCCTGGCTTGAGCCGGTAACCAGCGCTCGTTTACCCGTGAGATCAAACAATCCTAGCGACATCAGAGTCCTCCACCTCGGAGCTTGACCAAGTATGATCGAGATGACTATCATGTTATCGCTAACATTTTCAAGATCAAGTTTTGGAGTTTTCATGAACAAGCCCGACGTGCTGGTAATTGGCCCTTATCCCCCATGGGATATGGAGCCCTTGAAAGCGCAGTTCAGTGTTCACAAATTATGGGAGGCTGCCGACAGAAGTGCGTTCATCGCAGCCCGCGCCGACAAAATAAGGGCCATAGCAACGCGCGGCGAACTGGGTGCCAATGCGGATTTGATCGGCGCACTGCCTCACTTGGAGATTATCAGTTGCTACGGTGTTGGCACAGATGCAATTGATCTCAACGCGGCGCGGGCGCGGATGATCAAAGTGACCAACACGCCAGATGTACTCACTGAAGATGTGGCTGATATTGCCATTGGCCTGATGCTCTCCATTGCCCGGCAGATGCCGAAGGCTGACGCATATGTGCGCAGTGGCAATTGGCGCAAGGCCAATATGCCACTGGTGACGCGGGTATGTGGCAAACGGCTTGGTATTATCGGCATGGGGCGCATTGGGACGGCGGTCGCCCGGCGCGCTGCGGGATTTGATATGAAAATATCCTACTGCAACCGCCATGTGCGCAGTGACGTGGCTTACCCTTGTGCAACTTCAATCGTTGATCTTGCGAAGCATTCGGATTTTTTGATTGCAACTGTGGCAGGTGGCGCGGCCACGGCCAAACTGATCGGCGCAGAGGTTTTTGACGCTCTCGGCGAGCAGGGATTTTTCATCAACGTGGCGCGCGGCTCCGTTGTGGATGAAACAGCCCTTATCGACGTGCTGAACCGGAACAAGATTGCGGGGGCGGGTCTCGATGTGTTTCTCAATGAACCCAATATCGACGAGCGTTTTTTCACCATGGAGAATGTGGTGCTGCAACCTCATCACGGCAGCGGCACCATTGAGACCCGCAGAGCCATGGGAAATTTGGTGCGGGCTAATCTGGACGCGCATTTTGCCGGACAGGCCCTTCTCACTGAGGTAAAATAGCCCGATGAAATCGGTTGTCATTCATAAAGCCCTTGATCTGAGGCTGGAAGACCGGGATGCCGTGACGCCCGGTCAAGGGCAGGTGAGCATAGCCATCAAGCGCGGCGGCATTTGTGGTTCGGATTTGCATTACTACAGGCACGGCGGCTTTGGCACGATACGCCTGCAAGAGCCGATGATCCTCGGTCATGAAGTAGCGGGCATAGTGACGGCACTTGGAAGCGGCGTTTCGCGTGTCAAGATGGGCGATGCGGTTGCCGTCAACCCGAGCAGGCCATGTGGACACTGCATTTATTGCCAGAGGGGCCAGCAGAACCACTGCCTTGATATGCTGTTCTATGGCAGCGCCATGCGTATGCCCCATGTGCAGGGCGCATTTCAACAATCACTTGTGGCGCTGGAAAGCCAATGCCACACAATAGCGGAGGGCATATCGCTTGAGGAGGCAGCCTTTGCCGAACCCTTTGCGGTGACACTCCATGCCATTGTGCGGGCGGGTTCGCTGGTCAACAAGCGTGTGTTGGTTACAGGCTGCGGCCCGATCGGGACATTGGCAATAATAGCGGCCAGGGCTCATGGGGCCCAGGAGATTACCGCCACCGATGTTTCGGATTTCACCCTTGACCTGGCGCGCAAAGTGGGGGCCGACCGCACCATCAATGTGGCAAGCCATGGCGATGACATCGCACACCTCAAAGCCCGCAAGGGCACATTTGACATCATGATTGAGGCTTCCGGCAATGAACAGGCGTTGCGGTTGGGGCTGGAGGTTTTGCGCCCGCGTGGCGTACTCATTCAGTTGGGTTTGGGTGGGGACATCGCAATCCCGCAAAACATGATTGTATCCAAGGAAATTGAAATTCGGGGTTCTTTCCGTTTTCACGAGGAGTTTTCGCTGGCTGTCGATCTCATCAACCAAAGGCGCATTGATCTCAAACCACTGCTGACGGAAGTGGTGCCGCTGACCGAAGTCGAACGCGGTTTCCAACTCGCAAGCGACCGCAACCGCGCCATGAAAGTGCAAATCGCGTTTTAGCCTCAGGCGCTGGCGCGCGGGATGACTTGATATTCGATAACAAGTGTTTCCGCTGGCAGGGTCTTTCCCGCGCGTGCAGCTTCAATGGCACGCAGCAGCTGGCTTGCTGCCTTGTTGCCAATTTCATAGCAATGCACGCCAATCGTCGTGATCGATGGCACGCAGCAGTTCGCCACTTCAAAATCGCCAAAGCCAGCAAGCGCTATGCGTTGAGGCACGGGCCAGCCCCGTCGCTGGCATTCCATCACGGCACCAAAGGCAGATAGATCAGAGACACAAATTGCCGCTTCAACTTCGGGCCATTGTTCGATGAGGCGGACCACGGCTTCACCGCCTTGCTGCATGGAAATAGGCGGCATGCCGAATGAAATCACCCGCCCCGGACCAATGCCAAGCTCGGCCACTGCCGCTTCATAGCCCGCCCGACGATCAGCTCCTCGCGTATCCCGGTTGGTTGAGCCGCCAATAAATGCAATGCGGCGATAGCCCTTGCTGTGAAGATATTTCGCCATGGTGCGGGTGGCTGCGGCGTTGGAAAATCCCACCACGTGCTGAATGGGTTTTTTTGGCAAATCCCAGGTCTCAATGACGGGGACTCCAGCTTGCGCAAGAAGTTTGCGCCCGCGTTTCGTGTGGCGGCCACCCGTAACAATGATGCCCTCCGGCCTGCGCCGCAGCATAGCCTCGATAAGCTGTTCTTCTTTTTCAACCGAATAGTCAGTATAGCCCAAGAGCAGTTGCAAACCGGATTCAACTAAAGCATCCGTCATGCCGCGCGCCGTGTCAGCAAAGTTCGAATTGTTTATGGAGGGAATGAGCGCTGCCACAAAACCAGTGCGTTTGGATGAGAGCGAACCCGCCGATTGATCCAGAATATAGCCCAGTTCGTTCACCGCTTTCATGATGCGGTCGCGGGTTTCACCAGCAATGGACGCCCCGTCTTTCAACGCCCGCGAAACCGTCATGGCGGAAACCCCGGCCCGCGCCGCCACGTCAGCCATGGTCGGGGCAGCATTCCGTTTATCGTTCGATTTTATGGATTTCACTTCTGTTTCTTTTGCATGACGCCGGGTATGTTATCGATAACGTAGCACAAAAGAGATAAAATTGAAGGGGAACAAGAGGTGTGTCCAGACAATACGGATGGAAGCGGTTTTGAAGTTGCTGAACCCTGCTAAATGGCCTCATCGTTATGCCTTAACGGATAAGCGTATTGGGAGATGTGCTCTGATGATAGCGACGGTTTGGTTTTGGTGCTTCGCAATCCTTCAAATCTTTTTCAATTTATAGCTCAGGCCGCCGCCTGGAACGAGGCCAGTTTTTGCCGGTAGCTCAGGGCTTCGGCAATGTGAAGCCGCGCCACCTGGTCTCGGCCATCGAGATCGGCGAGCGTTCGCGCCACCCGCAAGACCCGGTGATAGCCCCGCGCAGATAGCCCCATGGCGTCCGCTGCATCGCGCATGAGTTTGAGGCCGGCCTGATCGGGCTGGACAATCTCTTCAAGCAATGTGCCATCGGCCTCCGCGTTAAGCCGCAGATGACCGGCGCCCAGTTTCACAAAGCGTTGCCGCTGGCGCAGGCGTGCTGACGCCACGCGAACCGCCACATCAGCGCTGGACTCTTTCGAGGCGGGCAGGGTGAGGTCTGATATTTTGACAGCTGGCAATTCAATCTGGATATCCATGCGGTCCAGCAATGGCCCGGAAATCCGCTGCTGGTAATCGGACGCGCAGCGCGGGCCTTTCCGACACACATGTCCAGGCTCTCCTGCCATGCCGCACTTGCAGGGGTTCATGGCTGCGATGAGCTGGAATTGCGCGGGGTAAGTCACATGGTAATTGGCGCGCGCCACCACGGTTTCGCCCGTCTCCAAGGGTTGGCGCAGGCTTTCCAGCACGCGCGGCTGGAATTCCGGCAACTCGTCAAGGAACAGAACCCCGTGATGGGCCAGCGCCATTTCGCCGGGCTTGGCCTTGAGGCCGCCGCCGACCAGCGCTGGCATGGAAGCCGAATGATGCGGCGCGCGGAAAGGTCGCCGCTGTGAAAGCCTGCCGTCTTTCAACTCGCCGCCGAGCGAAGCCACCATGCTGACATCGAGCATTTCGCGCGGATCCATTGGCGGCAGGATGGAGGGCAGGCGCTGCGCCAGCATGGATTTGCCCGCGCCCGGAGGCCCCACCATCAGCAGATGATGGCCGCCGGCCGCCGCCACTTCCAAAGCGCGCTTGCCGCTCTCCTGGCCTTTGATGTCGCGGAGATCGGGCAATACGCCGGGTTCTGGCGCAAGGGCTGCCTTG
>JANMHO010000184.1:0-5063 GCA_031375195.1 Rhodobiaceae bacterium | reverse complement strand
GGCGTCTTCGGCGACAGACAGGCGGAAATGCCGCTTGATATCTTGTTGGTCGCGCAGCGTCACATCCCGACTTAATGCCAGCAAACTGGTTTCACCGGGGCCTGCTATTGTGGTTACCGTCGGCAGGCCTGCGCCGGGCGTCGCCGGGATTGAAAGGGTCGTGTCCCAAAGCGAGCGGGATCGCAACGGGGCCTTGCTTTCTTCATCTATTTGCCAGTAAAGGCCAGAAAGCGGGCTTTCGTAACGCGGGTCGGTGAGGTTGGCATCGAGACCCGCAGTATTATCATCTTTGAAAACAAAATGGGCCGCCAGTTGATCGAGATTCTGTGAGAGATCGTTTTCCAACCGGTTGGAAATCTGGCGGTCAAAAACGTTGGCAATCAACACGCCAATAAACGCCAAGGCAACGGCTACCGAAATCGCTGCGGCAAAAACAAGACGCAGTCGAAGCGAGGGCCGCCTCAATCTTTGGCCGCCATCACGATGTAGCCAGCCCCGCGCCGGGTTTCGATGAATCCATCCCCAACTCGCTTGCGCAGCCGCGCTATCAGGGCCTCGAGTGTATTGCTGGTAGGGTCGCCGTTGCCATAGACATGCTCGTAGATTTCGCGGAAAGGCACGACTTCGCCGTGGTGGTGCAGCAGATAGCTCATGGCGCGGTATTCGAGCGGTGAAATCTTTATCGGAATGCCATCAACGCTCACCTGCATTGTCAAGGTGTTGAGGCGCACGCGGCCAACATTGATTTCCGGAGCAGCATGGCCACCTGCGCGCCTGACAACACCCCGCAACCGTGCCAAAAGCTCTTCAGCCTCGAAGGGCTTGCCAACATAATCGTCGGCTCCGGCGTTGATCCCGTCAACCTTGTCGCGCCAGTTTCCGCGGGCTGTGAGGGCAATGACTGGCATTTTCCGGCCAGCTTGCCGCCATCTTTTAAGGACACTGATGCCATCGAGGGTGGGCAGGCCCAAATCCAGGATCACGGCGGCAAACTCTTCGGTGTCGCCAAGAAACCAGGCGGTTTCCCCGTCGCTTGCTATTTCGGGCAGAAATCCTGATGCCTCGAGAATGCGGCTGACATGACTGGCCACATCTGGCTCATCTTCAACCACAAGCACACGCATTATTTTTCCCGGACGCTGAGAATTGCTCGTGTCTGCGCGTTTACAGCGACTGCGTAATAGGTGCCGGTTGCTGACAGCACGACCAGTTCGTAAGTCAAGGTGCCAAATCGGCGGCGAAGCTTGACCTTGAGCACTTTGCCTGGCACGGTCTTTCTGACTTCCGCCATGATGCTGGACAGCGACGCCGCATTGCCGGTGCTTACCTGCTGTAACGCATCATCATTGTCGTCATCATCGTCGTCGTGATCATCATCATCGCCGTCATTGTCGTTATTGTTGCCCTTGCCGCTGTTGTCACTGCCAGACCCGCTGTTGCCGCTGCCAGACCCGCCGTCGCCGTCTTTTGCAAGTGCAGCGGGGGCAAGCAACAACATGCTGGCCCCGAGAAAGAGGATAAGAAACGTCCGCCTGCCTGGTTCTGGCGGCGTGGCTTTGAATAGGTCAAACATCGACATAAACGCACTTTGCCAAATATTGCCTGACAACTGGCTGAAACCGGGATTCGAGGGTTAATTATCTGTATCTCTAGGCCAGATCGCGGCATTGTCAACGACTCGCCCGGTTGTTAGTTTCAGTTGCATCAATTTGGCGGAACCCGTGCCGATGAGCGAAAAACTGCGTCTGACTGTTGAACTGGTGCAACAGGTGCACCGGGAGGTGCCTGATACGGGGCCCTTGGCGGGGTCGACCGTGTTTTCCGAGGCTGATTATGATGGATATCTATCTGATTTTCTTAAAGAAAATACGGATGGTCCACTGCATGTCTTCTGCTACGGGTCGCTGATCTGGAAACCGGTGTTTGAGCCGGTGGCGACTGCCCACGCGATTGCCTTGGGCTGGCAGCGGTCATTTTGCCTGAAAGTTGCGCGGTTTCGCGGCACTTTGGAGCAGCCGGGACTGATGATGCAGATTGATCGCGGGGGCCAGTGCGAGGGACTGGTGCAGGAAGTCGCAACGGCCAGCGCATGGGATGATCTGTCCAAGCTATGGCGGCGGGAAATGACCAACAAGCCGCCAAGCAATCTTCCGCGCTGGATTGATGTCAATGTTGGCGGAGTGACTACAAAGGCGATCGCTTTTACCGCCAATCCAGCGAGCCCTATCTATGTTGGCCAGTTGGCGGCTGAAGAGATCGCCCAGACACTTTCAATTGCTTGCGGGCATTGGGGCAGCGGTGCTGAATATCTGCGCCAGACGGTTCTTTCCCTCGAAGCCGCAGGAATTCACGACCCGTATTTATGGGGATTGCAGGAGCGCGTGGCGGAATTGATCAAGGCGCGGACCGGCTAGCGCTATTCCCAAAACCTGCCAGCCCGCTTGAATTTTTTCCATGTTTTTTGGAGTTTTTTTTGGGCAGCTTTGGTCTGGCTGATATGCCAGGCGAGGGTAAGGCTTGGCGTCATTTCCAAACCGGGGCGAAGCGCCAGCGCGCCAGCCTCAATAAAACTTTTGAAACTTGCGGCATCATTGAGGTCGCCAAGGATGTCCTGCAGTCCGGAAAGGGTGTCGGCCAGTGATTTCCTCTTCTTGCGATGGCCCAGAAGCTCACCGAAAAATTCGACTCCATAGCGCAAGCTCTTGAGGGCGATGCGCAGCTCGTGGCGGTCTTCGTCCGAAAGTTCAGCAAGTCCTTTGCCACGCTTCAGAACCCGCGTTTGAAGCTTACAGAGGACAGGCTTTGCGTATTTTTGGATTGGCATCTTCAGCTTGCTGTCAGGGATTCCCGTTTGCCAATTGCCGTCGGCCAGAAGGCGTTGGATGCCAAGAACAAATACAGTCGCATCGGCGCTTTCAATCAGCGACCGGGCCTGGGCGTAGGCAATTTGTCGATGCTCCTCCAAGACCGCGAGCAGGGCATCTCGAACTGGTGGCGGATAAGCGTCTGCCAGCGAGCCTTGTTCAAGCGATGCGCGATGCACATCGATTTCGCGCGAAGGCTCTAAAATTTTGGTCGTTTTTTTGATGGCAGTGCTCAAATCGGTGAAGTGCGATCGGGGCAAGGCTTTTCCGAACATCCAAAGGCCGCTGCGCAGGCGGCGGAGAGCGACACGCATTTGATGGATGGATTCCGGGTTGTCGGTTTCTCTCAATGAAAACCAGTTGGACGTGAATTGCGCCAGTGTGCTTGAAATGATGGCTGTGACCACATCTGCCAAAGTTGAATCTGAATGGAACTTAACGGGCGTCGACTTGACAGGCACTGCCCGTCCATTTGAAAAGGCATGGAAGCCCTTCTCAGCCTTGCTGGCAAAATCCAGGCGCAGGAGCAGTTCATTTGCGAGTTTTATCGCCAGTTCGCACAAGTCGGTCACGTTGCCTGATTTCAGCTCCAGCTCGACTTCGTTTATTGGTAGGCGCGTCTCGCCACCAATGATATGTCCTTCGTCGAAAGCCAGTTCGACCTTCGAATTCCCACTGCTCATAAGTTTGGTTTGACGCTTCAGTTGCGTCTCGAATTTCCGTTCAAATGGGCAATTTCCGACAATGCTGAGCAGTTCGGTCGCGGTGTCTCTATCAAACAGGGAAAGGTCAGGCAGGTAGTCTTTGCAGCGAACTTCAATTTCCTTGCGGGCAAAAGGGACGGACCCCACGGCATTTAGCGATTTTATGCCCTGTATGGCTGCGGCACGACCTTTCTTGCGGATTCGCAGCGCGATGCCGCTTTTCCGGAGGTCGTTTGACGGGGTATCAAAATAGATCGTCCGTAGTTCCTGGGTTTTGGTTTCCGCAACCCCGTCAATGGCATGCAACCTCGAAGCCAGGTCTTCTCCCGTCAAATCCGATTTGAATTTGATCTCGATTTCTTGCCCGCTGAAGTCGACCGGAACAAACCTACGCCCACTCATGAAACAGACCCGCTCCCTGAAAAATCAAACTGAAATAGCCGAGAGTTGGAGTCAAGAGTTGTCCTGACTGGTACGCTGTCTTGCCAAAATTTAACGGATCCTTAACGCCGCACAGTTAGGAACTGTTTTTCAAGCACTCCTGTTTATAAATAGCGAATCAATTTGAATCGGCTATCGGACATCATGGGCACATTGGACCGCCAACAGCATCAGATTGGGGCGTTGCCGTTATTCGTAAATTCGGCAGGTGGCGTGGACGTTTGCCTGGTGACATCCCGGGGCGGCGGCCGCTGGATCATTCCCAAGGGTAATCCTATTGCCGGGCTGGCGCCGCACGAGGTTGCGGCACAGGAAGCGTTGGAGGAGGCGGGCCTTGTCGGCCAGGCTGAGAAGCACTGCTTGGGGACTTTTGAGTTTAGCAGAACCCGTCACGGTGGCGAGGGTCTATGTTCTGTGGATGTCTATGCATTCAAGGTTGAGCGGCAACTGGCTGCATGGGATGAGATGCATGAGCGTTCAGTGCTGCGCTGCGATGTGAAAACTGCGCTTACCCTGGTAAATATCCCAAACCTTGCTGGCATGATATTGCGGTGCGTGGACTGGAAGGCTTTTTCCCATTGAATCGCTTTCCGAATTGACGCAACTGTTGCTTTCCTGAAGACTCTCGGCGATCCTCTGGGTTGACTAGCTTGCATTTGCCGGAGAGCATTTCATGGTGACTATCGATCAGGCGCTGGAAGAGGCGATTGCCAACTTTGTGGCCGAGCGCCCCAAGACGCAGGCGCTGCACGAGCGCGCCAGGGCGGTGATGCCGGGTGGCAACACGCGCACGGTTTTGTTCTCGGCGCCATTTCCTATTCGCGCCGAGCGGGCGGAAGGGGCCACTATTTGGGATGTTGATGGCCACTCATATCTTGATCTCGTTGGCGAATATTCGGCTGGAATTTATGGGCATTCCAATCCCCGCATCAAGCAGGCTGTGGCGGAAGCGCTGGAGCAGGGCCTCAACATGGGGGCCCATCATTCCCGTGAAGTCATCTTCGCAGAGGCGGTGACCAAACGCTTTCATCTTGATCTGGTGCGCTTTACCAAT
>JANMHO010000180.1:0-3473 GCA_031375195.1 Rhodobiaceae bacterium | reverse complement strand
GAGCCCTTTTCCATGCGGATGCCCCATTCGTCGATCGGGATGCCGTTTGGTTCGCCCTTCGAACCGGCGCCGGCCATGGAGAGCCAGGCGTCCGTCATGCGCCAGCCCAAGTCAGGGGCGCGCTTGCCGTAGTCCATGTGGCCATAGATCTTCACACCGTCGATTTCCTTCACGTCTTCGGTGAAGAATTGCGCGATGTCCTCATAGGCCGACCAGTTGACCGGCACGCCCAGGTCATAGCCGTATTTGGCCTTGAACTTTTCCTTCAGGTCAGCGCGATCAAACCAGTCCTTGCGGAACCAGTAGAGGTTGGCGAACTGCTGGTCGGGCAATTGATAGAGCTTGCCATCGGGGCCCGTGGTGAACTGGGTGCCGATGAAATCGGCGAGGTCGAGACCAGGGTTGGTCACATCCTTGCCTTCGCCGGCCATGAAGTCCGTGAGGTTCACTGACTGCTGCAGGCGCGAGTGGGTGCCGATCAAATCGGAGTCGTTAACGTAAATGTCGTAGAGGTTCCGGTTGGTCTGCATCTGGGTCTGCACGGCCTGGACCACTTCGCCTTCACCGAGGATCTGATGGTTCACCTTGATGCCGGTGATTTCCTCGAAAGCTTTGGTCAGAACGGTTGATTCATAGGTGTGGGTCGGAATGCCTTCCGACAGGGCGTTGATTTCCATGCCCTTGAAGGGCTCGGCAGCCTTGATGAACCATTGCATTTCCTTCATCTGATCTTCTTTTGAAAGCGTCGATGGCTGGAACTCTGATTCAATCCATTTGGTTGCGGCGGCTTCGTCGGCAAAGCTCTGGCTGGAGAGTGCGAAAAGCGCAAACGCCGCCGTTGCTAGAAGCTTCATTTTCATTGGTAGTCCTCCCAATATCTGTGGCGCCTTTGTTAACGCCCCATTAACTATCAAATGAAATCAAACGAACGTCAATAGAAAACTTTTGGAATCAATTGTGCACTGCAACGAACTTTTTTGCGCTATGATCTTGCCTAAAACGAAAAAAAGTGAAAGTATAGTATCTTCGCAAATGGAATTCGCCATGACGTCGCTCTCTCCACGCCAACACCAGATTCTGGCAATTGCACGGCAGATTGGAACTGTTGGGGTCGAAGACCTGGCGCAACGCTTTGATGTAACACCACAAACCATCCGCAAGGACCTCAACGAGCTTTGCGATGGCCGCGTGCTGGCACGCACCCATGGCGGGGCGATGCTCACGTCAGGTGTTGAAAACATGGGCTATGAGGCGCGCCGCCAGCTTTCGGCATTTGAAAAGCAGGTCATCGGCCAGCGCGCCGCAAGCCTCATTCCCAACAATTGCTCGCTGTTCATCAACATCGGCACGACAACGGAAGAAGTGGCGCGGGCGCTGATCCGCCATGAGGGGCTATTGGTCATCACCAACAACATTCATGTGGCCGGCATCCTGATGCCCTGCCCCAGGATTGATGTCGTGATTGCCGGCGGAAACCTCCGGCGCGCCGATGGCGGCATTGTGGGGGAGACGACGGTTGATTTCATTTCACAGTTCAAGGTTGACCACGCGGTGATCGGCACGTCAGCCATTGACGATGACGGGGCCATGCTGGATTTCGACTTGCGCGAAGTGCGCGTGTCGCAGGCCATCGTCAACAATGCGCGCAACATCATCCTGGTGGCGGACGCCATGAAATTCACGCGCTCGGCCCCGGTGCGCATCGCGCATCTTTCGCAGGTTGATATTTTTGTGACAGACCGGCAACCGCCAGAACCCATCGTCAGCCTGTGCCAGCACAGCGGCGTTCAGCTTGAAATCGCGGATGCCAGAAGCGATCCCGACGCCGCCACGGAAGCCGCATAGCGATGCACGACCTTTTCATCATTGGCGGCGGCATCAATGGCTGCAGCATTGCGCGGGACGCGGCGGGGCGCGGGCTCAAGGTTTTTCTGGCCGAGCAAAATGACCTGGCTTCGGGCACGTCATCGGCATCAACCAAACTCATACATGGCGGCCTGCGCTATCTTGAGCATTATGAATTCCGGCTGGTGCGCGAGGCTTTGATTGAGCGCGAGGTTCTGCTGAAGGCCGCTCCCCACATCATCTGGCCCTTGCGCTTTGTCCTGCCGCATCACCGGGGCCTGCGCCCGCGCCCGCTCATCCGGCTTGGACTGTTTCTCTATGATCATCTGGGAGGCCGCAAGATATTGCCGCCCACCCGCAGCGTTGACCTGCGCCGCGATGTGACGGGCGAACCCCTGCGGGAAGAGTTCACACGGGGTTATGAATATTCCGATTGCTGGGTGGAAGACGCCAGACTCGTTGTCCTCAACGCCATGGATGCCAGGGCCAAGGGCGCTGAAATCCGCACACGGACGAAATGCCAGTCGGCACGGCGGGTTGATGGCGGGTGGGAAATCACCATCGCAGGCGCCCGGGGCAAACTCGAAAAAATCCGGGCCAAGGCGCTGGTCAATGCGGCGGGGCCATGGGTGAGCCAGGTTCTGGGCGATGTGATCGGCAACCCCGCGCCAGACAAGATCAGGATGGTGAAAGGCAGCCACATCGTGGTCGACAAGCTTTACGCCCATGACCGCTGCTATATTTTCCAGAACAGCGACGGGCGCATTTGCTTCGCCATTCCCTATGAACAGAATTTCACCCTGATCGGCACAACGGATGAGGACTACACGGGCGAGCCGGTTGATCCAAAAATCACCCCTGCCGAAACGGATTATCTGCTTTCGGCGGTGAGCGAGTATTTCAACCGTCCGGTTACCAAGGCCCAGGTGAGATGGACCTATTCCGGCATCAGGCCGCTCTATGATGATGGGGCCAGCAAGGCGCAGGAAGCCACGCGGGACTATGTCTTGAAGCTTGACGCGGCGGGCGCGCCATTGCTCTCGGTGTTTGGCGGCAAGATCACGACGTGCCGCAAACTGGCGGAGTCTGTCATGGAAAAAATCGCGCCCTATTTTCCGGCGGCGGGCAAGCCTTGGACGGCGGGGGGCCCGCTTCCTGGCGGCGATTTTTCTCACAGCGAAGTGGAGGCGCGCGTGGCCGACCTGCAGCGCAAGTATTCTTTCCTGAAGCCCAGTGTGGTGCGCCGCCTGTTCCGTGCCTATGGCACAAACATCGACAGGCTGCTTGAAAACGCGCGCTTTGCCAGCGACATGGGAAAAAGCTTCGGCCCTCTCAGCGAGCGCGAGACCAATTATCTGCGGGCTGAGGAATGGGCGCTCACCGCCGATGACATTCTGTGGCGACGCTCAAAACTGGGCCTGCATTTGTCGGCTGCCGAACAGGCGGACTTGCGCGCCTTCATGAAGCCCGCGGCAAAGCCAAGGCCTGCCAAAAAGCCGAGGCCCGCCAAAAAAGTGGTTGCCGCAAAAAAACGCGCCAGGAGATAGCATGCCGGATTTCATTCTCGCCATTGACCAGGGCACCACATCCACGCGCGCCATCGTGTTTGACACAAAGCTCAAGCCCAA
>JANMHO010000096.1:0-1505 GCA_031375195.1 Rhodobiaceae bacterium | reverse complement strand
GCGGCCCCACAGCTCCTCAGCCGTAAAGCGCACGGTGTAGAGCCATTGCGGATTTTCGCCGAGGCCCAGTGCATTTGAGTCCGGGAAAACATGGGCGCCATGGATTTTTACCACTTCGCCCGCGCGGCCCCGCACGTAACGTGGCGCGCGCGTGTGGGTCGTGGGGTTCATGATTTTCACACGGATTTTTTGGCCTATTGCGAAGGCTGCGGCATTCGGCACTTGGCGGATGTAGCTGCCGCGCGCAGTTACCGCCGCCCAGACATCTTGCGGGCGCGCTGGGCTGGAACTATCCGGCGTGTATTTTTGCAGCAAGGATTCCATGGCGTGCAGCCAATGCTCGTAGTAGCTCGTCCTGAGATATTTCGCGGGGTGCATGGATTCGCAAGCCGATCTGTCTTCATCAATGGTCCAGCCTCCGGCAAGCGTCATTGCGAGGGCGGCCATGCGGGCTTCCCATTTTTCATGAAACACAGGCTCGGTTGCGGGCGCATCAATGGGGCCGAAGCCCATCTGGCCGCCGAGATCATGGGCACCGTTCATGGGGCCTCCAGATAGGGTTCGAAGAGATCGGCCTGCAAAAAATCACCGGCGTTTTTGCCGAACACGTGGCGCGCAAAAAAGCGGACGGTATAAAGATGCTGCGGATTTTCGCCGCTGCCATGGGCATTGCTATCGGGGAATACATGGGCCTTGTGATGGAGAGCGATCTCCCCGGTTTTGCCCCTGAGATAACCCGGCAATCTGGTGTGGCCCGTCGGCTGCAGGTTTCGCACCCTCACGCGGTCGCCGATTTTGAAGAGCGGAGGAAAAGCTGCTTCGCGATTGCAGGCGCTGCCTTTTGCCAGGACCGGGGCCACATTCTGCGCCTCAAGGCGAGGCAAAGTTTTGGCTGGGCCATCAAGCATGCTGCGTTCGTTCATGAGCCGCAGCAGGCCTTCGATCCAGATTTCATAATAGCTCAGCGACCAATACTGGTGGTGGGGAATTTTTTCGCGGGCATGGCGGGATGCGTCGATGCTCCATTGCCTTGTGGCGCCCATGGCGAGCGATAGCGCAAGGGCGCGTTTTTCCCAAGGCGCATGGAATAAAGGTTCATTCGCTTCTGGCGCAATTGCGCCAAAACCCATCATGCCGCCGAGGTCTTGGGGGCCGTTCATCCAGCCAGCCTCGTGCCAATCATCGAGTCGCGGTTGACGAGGGCTGCGAGCTGTTCCTCACTCATGCCTTCGGTATTGGCGGGCCGCATGGGAATGACAAGATAGCGGATTTCGGCCGTTGAATCCCACACGCTGACTTTGGTTGTTTCAGCCAGTGTCACGCCAAACTCGGCAAGCACGCTGCGGGGGTCAATCACGGCGCGCGAGCGATAGGGCGGGGATTTATACCAGACGGGCGGCAGGCCAAGCACGGGCCACGGGTAGCAGGAGCACAGGGTGCAAACCACCATGTTGTGAATTTCAGGCGTGTTGAACACGGCCACCATGTGTTCGCCCTGGCGGCCC
>JANMHO010000162.1:0-31189 GCA_031375195.1 Rhodobiaceae bacterium | reverse complement strand
AGGCGAGGCGGCGCGGGTTCGCATTGAAAAACAGATTGAAGCGCTGCAGGACGAGCGCCGGGCGCTGGACCAGACTGTTTCCGATGCGGAGTATCAAAAGCGGCTTCTTCTTTCCCTGGCGGACAAGCAGCTTGAAACATCCTCTGGCGACGACAAGGTGAAGAGAATTGACGCCACGCAATTGGGCGGGTTGCTCGATCTGGTGAGCGTCAAACTGGGCGCTATATCCAAAATCATTCATGAGGCGCAAATCCGCCAGCGCAATATTGACAAGCAGGTGAATGACTTGAGCAACGAAATGGCAGGCATCGCACCTTCGCAAGTTTCAAAAATGCAGGTTGCCGTGCATCTCACGGCTCCCGCCGAAACAGACGGCACGTTCAAAGTCAAATACCGCATTGGCAACGCGGGCTGGGCGCCATTCTATGACGCGCGATTGACGACGCCGGACAAGAACCAGAAATCCAAGATTGAAATCGTGCGGCGCGCCGAGGTGATGCAAAGTTCTGGGGAGAGCTGGGACAACGTGGCGCTGACGCTCTCGACCGCACGCCCTCTTGGCGCAACGGCGGCGCCTGAATTGTGGGAGCAGGAAATTCAGATCTATCGACCGCTGGCTGACAAGATGAAGAAGGAAATGGATGCATTGGGCGGCGCAGATTCAAGTGCAAACGAAGCGGTGCCGGCGTCTCCGAAAGTGCAGGAACTGGCTGGGTTGGTCGCCAGAAGCGATGGCGAACAGAAACAGGCCCTCATCGAGATTGCGGGATTTCAGGCTCTTTACGGTATTCAAGGCCGGGTGAGCGTGGATAATTCCGGCACATCAAAGAAGGTGCGGATTTCGACTGACAATTTTGATGCTGCATTGAACGCGATTGCGGTTCCGAAAATTGACCCCAGCGCCTATCTGACGGCTTCCTTCACGATCAAGAGCGAAGCGCCGATGCTTCCCGGCACGGTCAATCTCTACCGCGACGGCGTGTTCATGGGGCAGGGGGCCTTGCCGCTTCTCAGTCCTGATGAAGAGGCAAAGCTGGGCTTTGGCGCGGATGACCTGATCAAGGTCAAGCGCACCGAGGTGAAGCGGAAAACAGGCGAAGAGGGCATCATCACTTCTTCCAATGTGGAGGAGCGGGCGTGGGATATTGTGGTCAAGAACCTGCATGATGTCGCCATTCCGGTGACGGTTTTTGATCAGGTGCCGTTTTCGACAATCGAGGATGTGATTGTGCAGTCGATGGCGACCATGACGCCGCCCACGGAGAAGGACTTTGAAAAGCGGCGAGGTGTTATGGCGTGGAAATTTGATTTGAAGCCGAAGGCGGAAGAAACGGTCAAGTTTGGCTACAAGGTCACCTGGCCGCAAAACTTTCAGGTAGGGATGAATTTGGAGTAGTATTTGCGCCTGACACAGTTTCGTGTATGACCTCGCAACGGCTCCGGTGACATGCTCACTGGGGCCGTTTGCACGTCTGACAGGAGCAATTGATGGCCAATGTGGCAGTGGTCGGCGCCCAATGGGGCGACGAGGGCAAGGGAAAGCTGGTGGATTGGCTTTCGGAGCGTGCCGATGTGGTGGTGCGTTTCCAAGGTGGCCACAACGCAGGGCACACACTGGTCATCGACGGCGTAACCTACAAGCTTTCGCTTTTGCCTTCAGGCATTGTGCGGCCTGGCAAGCTTTCGATCATTGGCAACGGCGTGGTGATCGATCCCTGGGCGTTGGTAGCAGAAATCGAGAAGCTTTCATCGCAGGGCGTTGCTATCTCGCGCTCGAACCTGCGCATCGCGGCCAATGCGACTCTCATTTTGCCTTTGCATGGTGAATTGGACCGCATCCGCGAAGAGGCGGCGGGGGCTGGAAAAATCGGCACCACTGGGCGCGGCATCGGGCCCGCCTATGAAGACAAGGTGGGGCGGCGCGCCATTCGGGTGAACGATCTGGCTGACCTTTCAACGCTTGCGCCCAAGATTGACCGGCTGCTTGCCCACCACAACGCGCTGCGTCGGGGTCTTGGGCAGATGGTGGTTCAGGCTTCGGATATTTTCAAACAGCTCAGTGACATTGCGCCCAAGATTCTGCCCTATTCAGACGCGGTTTGGTCGCTGCTCGATGAAGTGAAGCGGGAAGGCAAGCGCATTCTTTTTGAGGGTGCGCAGGGTGTGTTGCTGGATATTGACCATGGCACTTATCCCTATGTGACATCATCCAACACGGTGGCGGGGCAGGCGGCGGCGGGTTCTGGCCTTGGCCCCTCCAGCATTGGCTATGTTCTGGGCATTGCCAAGGCCTACACAACGCGGGTCGGTTCTGGCCCGTTTCCGACGGAGCAGCAAAACGATATTGGCGAGCACATCGGTCAACGGGGGCGCGAATTTGGCACGGTGACGGGGCGCAAACGCAGGTGTGGCTGGTTTGATTCTGTTCTGGTGCGCCAGGCGATCAAGACGTCTGGCATTCATGGCATTGCGCTGACCAAGCTGGATGTTCTCGACGGATTGAAGGAAATCAAAGTCTGCGTGGGCTACACGCTTGAGGGCAAGCGGGTCGACCAGTTTCCGGCGGCGGAAGAGGCGCAGGCCCGTGTTGAACCGGTTTATGAAACGCTCGAGGGTTGGCAGGATACGACGGCTGGCGCGCGCTCGTGGGCCAAGTTGCCGGCGCAGGCCATCAAGTATGTCAAATATCTTGAGGAGCTGATTGAGTGTCCGGTTGCACTGCTGTCAACCTCGCCGGAGCGCGAAGACACGATTTTGATGCGGGATCCGTTTGAGGATTAAAATTTTCGCTGCTCTGCGAAGAAGCCATACATTGAGCTTAGCAGGCTCAAGCTGAAGAGGGTGAGGAAGAGGTTTGCCGGCACGCTCAGGGCTACCGCCGTTACCTTCATGAATACCGGGCTTATGCTGCCAGCGGCTTTCACGAACACGCCAAAAACGAGCACGGTCAATAAAAAGATCAAGAAATTGAGCAGCAGAACTCCGGCAAATTGCAGATTGTTTCCAGCTGTTGCCTTGAGAGCCGCCATGATGTTGAAATCGCTGCGATCAACCGCGATGGCTGGCAGGGAAACCCACATGCGCATCATATAGACAGCGGCGATGAAAAAGGGAATGACCAGCAGGGATCTGGCGGCAGGGTCTATGTTCACAAGCGTGATGCTGATCGCGACAAGCGGTGCGAACACAACCAGCATTATCAACAGGAAGCGCCCGACATATTTCCAGACGAGGACGTCGAGGCGGAAAATTTTCCCGGGCGGGGTAATCTCGTCGCGCAATATGAAACGGTGCCAATTCACGGCAATGGAAGAAACGGCAACGATGCTCACGACAGCAAACACGGCATCAGCCTGCCGAATTTCCATGGTCTGGCCCGGGGCATTGTCCGATAGAATTGTTCCACCCAGGAACGCGAAATCCAGCGCCTTCAGGGCCGCGAGGACAAGCATCCATAACAGGCCAATCCGCATGCCATTGTCCCGGAAGCTGACAATGGCCTTCAATGCGTGTTTTACAGCTGTAAGAACCGGAAGTTTTTGCATGGAACACCGTGGTTGCGTGGAAAGCGGTAATAGCCAATAAGCCTCTGTTTGGAAAGGGTGATGATATGAAGTGTTGGTTGCTGGCGGGAACAATATTCGTTGCTTCGGTGATTGCGGGTTTTGTAGGCCAGGCGCGGGCTGAAACCTATTATGAAGTGGCACAGGGGCTGCTCAGGAATTTGCCGGGCGACGCTCGATTGCGCGGCGATCTGGAAGCGGTGATTTTTGCCGAGGCCAACAGCTATCGCAGCAGCAAAGGGATTAGGACTTTGAAAGCCAGTGACCAGTTGCAGGATGCGGCGCGTGCGCATGCCATTGACATGATGCTGAATGGCTTCGTCGGACACAAGGCGGCGACGGGCCAGCAATTTGAATCGCGTATGCGATCCTTTGTTGGCAATGCTCTCATGATGCCGCGCATGGCGGAGAATGCCGCGCGGGATACGCAAAAGGGCGAGGCAGATGCTGGCAAGGCGCGGCGTTTGTTTCAGCAATGGGTGAAAAGCAGGCCGCACCGCAAGACTTTGCTGAATGGCAGCTACAGTCTTGTTTCAACGGGTGTCGTGCAGCGGGGAAACAGGATTTGGGCTGTGCAGATATTTTTCGCGCCGCTGCCGGCCGGCAACAATTCAATTGGCAGCGGCGGCTTGTATTAATGCGCGGGGAGCGCGGCGGCCTTGGGCGCCAGAGCTTTTTGTGCCGCGTTCTTCACGGCTTTCTGCACTTTCTCAAATGCCCGCACTTCGATTTGGCGGATGCGTTCACGGGAGACTTTGAATTCCACGGAGAGGTCTTCCAGCGTTATAGGCTCGTCACGAAGTTTGCGGGCCTCGAATACGCGGCGTTCGCGGTCAGTCAGTTTATCGAGCGCCCCGTTGAGCATTTCCTTGCGCATTGCGGCTTCTTCGCTGTTGACCAAAATGTCTTCCTGGCTGTCAGTATCATCGACGAGCCAGTCCTGCCATTCACCTTCGGCATCAGCGCTGACATGGCTGTTGAGTGATGCGTCACCGCTGAGCCTGCGGTTCATGTTGACGACTTCCTTTTCTTCCACGCCAAGGCGGTTGGCTATCAGCTTCACCTGATCGGGCTTCAAATCACCCTCTTCAAGGGCCTGGATTTGGCCCTTCATGCGACGCAAGTTGAAGAACAATTTTTTCTGGCTGGCGGTGGTTCCCATTTTTACCAGTGACCAGGAGCGCAGCACGTATTCCTGGATGGAGGCCTTGATCCACCACATGGCGTAGGTCGCCAGGCGAAAGCCCTTGTCCGGCTCGAAACGCTTCACAGCCTGCATGAGGCCCACGTTGCCTTCGGATATGACTTCGCCAATGGGCAGGCCGTAGCCCCGGTAGCCCATGGCGATTTTGGCGACGAGGCGCAAATGGCTGGTTACCATGCGCTCGGCCGCCTTGCTATCGCCATACTCCTTGAAGCGTTTGGCCAGCATGAATTCTTCATCGGGCTGCAACATGGGAAAGCCACGAATTTCCTGGAGGTAACGGTTAAGACCGCTCTCACCGGCGGCAATTGCCGGCAATGCTGTAGTTCTGGCCATGATCATTTCCCTTCGTTTTAGCCCCTCATTATATAATACGTCTCAGAGAGAATAAAAGTTCATTGTAACACACATTGTTTCACTTTATTTTGATTGTTGCCTGAGCGCCCGTAACAGGGCTGTCATATCTTCAGGCGGGGGACTTTCGAAACTCAAGTCCCGGCCGGTTCGGGGGTGCTCAAACCCCAACAGGGAAGCATGAAGAGCCTGTCTATTCAATAAGATAACCGCTTCTCTTGCGGTTTCACTTAAATTGTTGAGGGAGGTTTTGAAACCTTGGCCATAGGTTCGGTCGCCCAAGAGGGGATGGCCCATATGGGCCATGTGGACCCGAATCTGGTGGGTGCGGCCGGTTTCGAGAACACAGCGCATAAGGCTGGCGACGGGCGGCTTGCCAAAGTTTTCCAGAACCTCGTAGTGGGTGACGGCTTCGCGTGCAGTGGCGGATTTTGACACCATCATTTTCTGGCGGTTGGCGTTGCTGCGGGCGATGCCGGTTGAAACGGTTCCACGGTTGCGCTCTGGAGCGCCCCAGACGATGGCCTGATAGGCCCGTTCCAGCCTGCCATCCTTCCCGTGGGCGGCGAATTGCTCAGAGAGGCCTTGGTGGGCCGCGTCATTCTTGGCCACCACCAGCAGTCCGCTGGTATCCTTGTCAAGCCGATGGACGATGCCTGGACGTTTGACGCCGCCGATGCCGGACAGGCTGTCACCGCAGTGGGCGATCAGGGCGTTGACCAAGGTTCCAGTTTCATTGCCCGCCCCTGGATGAACCACAAGGCCCGGCTGCTTATCGATGATGATCAGGTCTTTGTCTTCATAGACAACAGTGAGCGGAATGATCTCGGCCCGGGGTTCAGGTTCAACGGCAGGGGGAATAGTCGCGGTTACGTTTTGCCCGGCCTTCAGCTTATAGCGGGTTTCCAGAACCGGATTGCCCTCGACAGAAACCTGACCATCCGCGATAAGCTTTTGAAAGCGGGCGCGGCTGACGTCGGGAAAGGCCACGGCCAAAAACCGGTCAAGCCGGTCAGGGGTTTCAACGGCAGCCTCTAATTTTTGGGAGTCAGGCGAATTCATGGATGATCAGACTTCAAATGTGGGCGAAGTGCCGCCAGTCAATCGGTTTTTGGTGTTTTCCGTGTACTTCATGGGGGCAATTCTTGTTTTGCTGTTCCTAGGCCTAATTGGCGGCATAATCTACAAGATCAAGAACCGGGCTGCGGCGCCGGAGGGAACGGGCCTGGTGGAGCTTGGACTGCCAGCC
Organism: Rhodobiaceae bacterium; assembly: GCA_031375195.1. Lineage (GTDB taxonomy): Bacteria > Pseudomonadota > Alphaproteobacteria > Rhizobiales > Aestuariivirgaceae > Aestuariivirga. Next base: position 24,819 of record JANMHO010000162.1, on the reverse strand, counting down.
ACAGCTTCGGTCAAAGAGGCAACGCTTACGGGCGACCGGCTGACGATCAATACGGGCACGGAGGTTTTCATTGTCGAGGTGAGTTCGCGCAAGATCTTGCTGCGGGTGAAGATGGCAGGGCCGTAATGCTTGCGCTTCAGGCGACGCCCCGATATAGGAAACCTTCGTGCCTTAGGGTCCCTTCGTCTATCGGTCAGGACGACAGCCTCTCACGTTGTAAAGGCGGGTTCGATTCCCGCAGGGATCACCAGGTCTACCGAGAACAAACCCCTAATTCGTAATGGTCTTATGCAGGGCCTTGAGGCGTTGGGCCAGAGCTATGACGTTGGTTACGGCGCGCCGGGGTTTTTCGGGTTCGGTTGGTGTCGGGGCAACGGGGGGTGTTTCCTGCCAGGCTTCGTCGTAGCGGGTAAGTTCATCCTGCAACTGCACGGGGGATGGTTCGTGTGCGATTTCCGGCTGGGCCTTGGTCTGGAAGCTTGTGCCGCCGGACGGCTTGACGAAGACGGTGTTTTCCATCGGCACGCTGCGGTTTGGTGTTTCGATTTCCCGCTGTTTGGAAATTTGCTCAGACAGGGAGGTGAGTTCCTTGATGCGGCTTTGCAGGCGATCTGGCGCGTTTGGTTCGATGACAACTGCCGCGGCGACCGGCGCCAGCGGCAGTTCCACCGGGCGCACATGAGCAGTGTGGAGGGCCGCTTGAGTTTCGAGACGTTTTTCACGGGTTTGCTTTTCGGCCAGATTGCCTGCCTGGTATTCAATTTCGCGTTCGAGGGTTTTCACCTGGGCCCGAAAATTGTCGAGTTCAATCTCGCGCTCCACTAACTCCGCATCACGCTTCCTCAGGGTTTCGCCGCGGGCCGCCAGCTCCTGGGTCAGCGTTTCGACGCGATTGCGGTTTCTGGACACTTCGGCGGCTTGCTCGGCGCCGCGCATATTCATTTCATCAAGGCGCGCTTCGAGCTTGGCTGCCATCATGGCGTGTTCGGCGCGCAGGCGATCACGATCGGATTGCAATTCGGCGACGGTGGAAGGAATGCTTTTCTGGTTTCTTTTGGCACCCAGCCGAAAGGCGAGCTTCCAGGCCAGCCTTCCGATGATGAGGGCAAAAAATGTCGCTGTCGCAAAGCCAAGAATGAACAGCATGACGGTCTCGGATAGAGACATTAAAATCCTCAATTAAACACAGGCCACGACTTCGCAGGCGACCTTAGCAAAATTGTGTCAGCCGCCAATGTTATTTTTGCGGCGAATTTGAGTTTAGAAGGGATTCCAGGTTGGCGATTTGGAATATTTCAAATAACCCACATTGGCACCGAGGCGGGCCCCCACGCCGGTTCTGATGGGGGCGAGGATGACGCCGTCATTGCGCTGGAAGTTAACGCCCACGCCTCCGATGAAATAGGCTGAGCCTTCAACGCCGATAAAGCGCTCGTAAAGGTCCCTGGGCGAATCGGAATTGTAAACCAGCGTCATGGTGCGCGAGCCATTGCCGCCAAAATCAAAGCCCACGGACGGGCCCTGCCAATAGATGCGCTGGGTAATGCCGTTTTTATAATAGATGGTGCCTTCGCCAAAGCGCAGGCCGCCCACGAAGGCGCCAGCGCCTTCCTCGCCGACGATGAAGGCGGTCGGCTCGCCCTGGCTTTGAAACACGTATTGAACCGCATCGCCGATGCCGCGGCTGGTTTTGCCAAAGAATGTGTGGCCGGCGGCGATGATTTCATCGTTGGAATAGGTGGTGGATTGCCGGTCAATGCTGCCTGTTGTTTGCGCGGAAGCGCTCAATGAAACGCCGCTCACACCAATTGCCAAAGCCAGGCCCAAAGTTTTCAAAAATGTTTTACGCATGTTTCCACCTCAACAATGAACACTGAACCTAACGGAGAGGGCTTACGAGATGGTTAATGCCCTGCAAATTCAGGCGGCGCTTGCGATGAAGCCCGGATTGTCGAAACCGCGCTCGCGCTTGCCATAGTTCAAAGGGAAGCCCTCGCTGTTCAATACCTTGCCGCCGGCCGCCAGCAAAATGGCATGGCCAGCGGCCGTATCCCATTCCATGGTGCGGCCAAAACGGGGATAGAGATCGGCTTCCCCCGCCGCAATGAGGCAGAACTTGAGTGACGATCCGGCTGACACCAGTTTTGCAACCTTGATGGTTTTGAGGAAATCGTCGGTTGCAGCGTCCCTGTGGCTGCGGCTTGCCACAACCGTTGCGCCATCCACGGGACAGCTGCGCACGCGAAGCTGCTTCCATGCCACCCGGTCATCGGCGTCGACTTTGCCTTCCGCCGCACCTTCGGCCATGTCGCCCCAGAAGATGCGTTTTATGGCTGGCGCATAGACGACGCCCATGACCGGGATGCCGTTTTCAACGCGCGCGATATTCACGGTAAATTCGCCATTGCGGGAGACAAATTCCTTGGTGCCATCGAGAGGGTCTACCAGATAAAACCGGTTGGACACTTGCGGGATGCGCCCGGCGGCTGCGGCTTCCTCGGAAATGACGGGCGTTTCCGGGTCAAGCCTTGCGAGGCCCGCCAGAATGATGCGTTCAGCCACTTCATCGGCTTCAGTTACCGGCGAAAGGTCGTTCTTTGTTTGAGCCCTGAACTCTGTGGCATAGATTGACATGATTTCGTGGCCAGCCGTGAGGGCGAGCTTGACCAGCGATTTCGCCAAGGCATTGGGGGCAGGGGTCATCGGTTTTCCAAACGAATTTTCGACACCTCTATGGGCGTGTCTTCTATCAATCGTCAATGCGGCAATTTTTGGCTAGGCTTGCTAAATATAAAACAGCGAATCACTTTATGGGGACGTCATGACTGACACGCCACGCATTTCCGATCTTGATCTTGCCGCCCTGCTGTGCAGCCGGGTTTGCCATGACGTGATTTCACCTGTGGGCGCCATCGCCAACGGCCTCGAGCTGTTTGATGATCCGGAAATGGATGCGGAAACCAAGGCCACGGCTTTGGATATGATCCGCTCTTCCGCCAGAACGGCTGGCGCCAAATTGAAATTCTGCCGTATCGCATTTGGCGCCGCGGGTTCGGCTGGGGCCTTGATTGATCTCAATGAAGCGGGCGAAGTGGCCAAGGGTTTTGTCGGCGAAGAAAAGGTCAGGCTTGATTGGCAGGCGCCGCGCGAGAATCGGCCAAAGCAGCAGGTGAAGCTGCTGCTCAACATGCTGTTGCTGGCGATGTCGGGAATTCCACGGGGCGGCGTGGTGACGGTCGCGGCGGTTGGTGACTACCTGTCTGTGCGGGCGAGTGGCGAGCGCGCCAAAATCTCCGAACCGATGGCAGAAGTCTTGATGGGCTCGGCTGACCTCACCTTGCTGGATGCGCGCTTGGTGCAGCCTTACTATGCGATGCTGTTGGCGCGGTCTGCTGGCCTTGAGCTTTCCATGGCGATGGAAGGCGATGATGTGCTGGTGCAAGCTAAAGCTTTGCAGCAGGCGGCGGCGTAATCACCGCGCAATAAAAAAGCGGCAAAAGTCTTTCGACCTTTGCCGCCTGCTTTTTTGAGTGGCCGTTAGATTGGTTATGCGGTTTCGCGGAAGTCTTCGTGGCCGGACATGGGGGGGGCGCCTTCGCGCAGCACGTAGCCCCGGCCCCAGACCGTTTCGATGAAATTCTTGCCTTCAGCGGCGGTCGCAAGTTTCTTGCGGAGCTTGCAGATGAACACGTCGATGATTTTGAGCTCGGGCTCGTCCATGCCGCCATAGAGGTGGTTGAGGAACATTTCCTTGGTGAGGGTTGTGCCTTTGCGGAGCGAGAGAAGCTCCAGCATCTGGTATTCCTTGCCGGTGAGATGGACGCGCTGGCCACCAACTTCGACAGTCTTGGTATCGAGATTGACCAGCAATTCGCCGGTGAGGATAACAGATTGGGCGTGGCCCTTGGAGCGGCGCACAACGGCGTGAATGCGGGCCACCAGCTCATCCTTGTGGAAGGGTTTGGTCATATAATCATCGGCGCCGAAGCCCAGTCCCTTGACCTTGTCTTCAATGCCTGCAAGGCCCGAGAGAATGAGAATTGGCGTTCCAACTTTAGACACGCGCAGGGTTTTCAGAACTTCATAGCCAGACATGTCTGGCAGGTTGAGATCGAGCAGAATTATGTCGTAGTCATAGAGCTTGCCAAGGTCGACACCTTCTTCGCCCAGGTCGGTGGTGTAAACATTGAAGCCCTCGGACTTCAGCATCAGCTCAATGCTTTGGGCAGTCGCGCTGTCGTCCTCAATCAGCAGTACTCTCATCTCAAAACCCCTTTTTGCCCGGCCCCGTGGTGGAACCTTTTTCTTGTCGCGCAGCCTGCAAGCAACATGCTTTGACGCGCAACGAACGGTTAACTCTGATTGTTAAGTTAAGCTGAGAAAGGTTAACAAAACCTAATCTCTGCAGCCGAAACTTTTACGCATTTCACACCATATCTAGTGAGGGCGTCAAAAAACCTACCATATGTAGAAAAGCGGTAAAAAATTAAGTATTTGGATCAAATCATTAATCGGCCGCCCAATTAGTTTACCCGGCTTTAAGCTTACTCATTCATTATGAATTCCGAAGACCCGAATCTCTCTCGTAGTTGATTCGGCGAATCGTGAATAGGGGCTGCTTTTGAAGCCCGGTTAGTCGTTCTTGAGTATTGTGAGGTATTCCATGCGTTCACGCGAGACCCTGCTGCGCCAGCACCGATTTCGGACTGAAGAGCGCCGCCGCCAGACTGCTGAAATTGACGGTATGGTCCAGGATTTGACGAAGAAATATGACGAGCTTGATGCCCACGTGAAATTTGAAGAAAGCCGCAATGGCGTTTCTGATCCGGCCAGCGTGAATTATTCGATGGCTGCCAAAGCCACGCGGAACCGTCGCGACAATCTGCTGCGTTCCATCGCCGATCTCAATGATCAAAAAGAAACTGTGGTGGCGCAGCTAGCCGATGAAGAAGCGGCATTGCGCAAGGTGGAGCTGATGGTGGAAAAGGAGGCCAGCAGTTCGACGCTGCCGTCCAACTTGTCCCAAATCCAGCAGGCCCACGCGCATTAATTTACCATTTCCGTCATTCCGACTTTCGCCGGAATGACCGGTTTGGGATTGGCTCACTATGCCTTTAGACTATGCGCCTTCAGGCGAAAGTATGGAATTTGCGCCTCATCTGCGATTTTTTTCAACTGTGATGGCAACTCTTCGGCTCTCTGCGGCGGCTTCGAAAAGCCAGTTGATTCCCGGACTGAATTATACCAATGGGGCGCCCAGACACCGTCATAGGGTTTGGGCCCCTTTGGCCATTCAAGCATGGCTTCATCAAAACTGATCTCGCAGGCATTGCAAAGCGCTGCAAGAATGCCGCGCGGATTGCCCAGCACATCTTCAGCATCGATGACGGGTGGTGCCGCCCCTAGCTTTTGGGCCACGGCGTCGAATATCTCGGCCTGCTCGGTGAAGCCAATATCGCGCAATGTGACGTCAGCCCATTTCCTGGTGTAGCTGGCGAGAACGCGTTCCGGTGAGCGGATTAGAAAAGCGTTGGTCAATCCGTGAATCCAGCCGCGATCAAAGCCTGGCAGCATGTGATGGGTCATGTGCTTCTGGTAGAAAACGGGTCTGATTGCAGGTGCTTGGCATTTTGCCACCAACGTATCCCAATCGGTTTCATTGGCCGCAATGATCTCGTTCCGCATGGGGTGATCATTTCCATGATTGACAAGCGAAAAGGCGTAAAACGGCTCATCCCAAGCCACGCAATCTGCGCGGTTGCCGAAGGCATACATCATGGCGGTGGAAATATTGCGCGGGCCAGACCACATGGCGATGTTAACACTCATAACCTCACTCCGGTTGAATAGAAAAACCAGAACGCGATGCCGACAAGAGAAATTGCAAAAAGCCGGCCAAGTATTTTGACGCGCTTTGGATCGCTCAGCAACCCGTTTAGACTACCCGCCAGCAAAACAATTGCGGCGTGAATGACGGTTGCAACCACAACATAAAGCACTGTCAGCGTTGTTAGCTGTGGGAGCAACATGTGTTCGGGCGCCACAAACTGCGGAAGGACAGCGGCATAGACCAGGTAGGCTTTGGGATTCAACATGTTGCTGAATAGTCCCTGGCTGAAATACCGGAGCCTTGGTTCTGTGAACTCCCCATCTTCAATGGTGCTGGTGGAGCGCCAGGCATCCCAGGCGAGATACAGAAGATAGAGCGAGCCAGCCCAGCGCAGCAATTGGAAAATCCAAGGCGTTGTTGCAATCAACGCTGAGACTCCAATGGCTGCCGTGACGCCTGCAAAACTCAAGCCAAGCGCTACACCCAGAACTGCGGCAAGCCCGGTGAGGCGTCCGCGGGACACGGCGAGCAGGGCGAGCCAGGCCATGTTGGGGCCGGGGGTTAATTCAATCAAAATCGCTGCGATAGCAAATTCGCCAAGCATCAGAGGCTGCGTGTCTTTTCGCGCTGGCATAGGGCCTTGTAGAGTTCAGACAGTTTTCTTGAAATGGGTCCCGCACCCTGCCAGTCCTCTGTCGACAGCGGATGCCTGACTGGTCTGCCGTCAATTTCGCGTACCGGAATGAGGCCGGCGAATGTTCCGGTTGCGAAAGCCTCGTCGGCACCATAGACGTCATAGAGCGAGAATTGTTTCTCGAAAACCGGAATGCCACTGTCCTTGCACAGGCGGATCATGTTGGCGCGCGTGATGCCCGGAATGCAGTATTGGCCCGAAGAGGTCCAGACCTCGCCACGCCTGACAATGAAAAAATGGGTGGAGTTGCAGGTGGCCACGAAGCCAAGCGGATCCAGCATCAGGGCTTCATCGGCTCCGGCGTTCATAGCCTGCACACAGGCTGTGATGCAGTTGAGCTTGGAATGGGAATTCAGTTTTTGATCCTGCACGTCGGGCGCGCCGCGACGGACATTGACGGTGTGGAGCCTCATGCCACGTTCGGATTTTTCCGGGCTTGGGGTTTTGTATTCCGGAATGATGACGATGGTGGCGGGTGAAATTGTTACGCGCGGGTCCTGGTAGGGCGTTGCCTTCACGCCGCGCGTGACCATCAGCCGGATGTGAACGCCGTCTTGCATCTTGTTGGCGTCGATACATTCGAACAGGCGTTTCACAAGTTCGGCGGGAGTTACGCCCACATCCATGTAGATGGCTTTGGCGCCCTCATAGAGCCGCTCAATATGGGCGTAGAGAAATGGCACGCCGCCATTCACCAGGCGCAGGCCTTCCCACACGCCATCACCCAGAATGAAGCCGGACTCGAACACCGACACCGTGGCCTTTTCGCGGTGGAAAAGTGTGCCATTTATGGAGATCAGGATATCCGCATTGCGCGGGTCGATTTTGATATTGTGGAGCGTTTGGGACATGGGCCACGGGTTTATCGCACGGGCCGCGGGGCGGCAAGGGCGCTAAACGACCAGCCAGAAGGCCAGCCAGAGGACGATTACGATCTTGGCGGCATTGGCAAAACCTGCATTTTCGCCGCTGCGATTCGCGCTGCGCCAGGCGCCCACGGCTGACAGGAGCGAGTAGGGCAGCGGCAGGAGATGCAGAATGATGGCCCAGGCGATGTGGAGTTCGTTGGCGATGGCCACGATGGCGGAAATCGCTGCTGCGAGATTGAGGATCATGCCGTAGTTGATGAGGTAACGCCAGAAGGCCACGCTAAGTGGCAATTGACCGAACCAGAGCTGGCGGAGGCTAGCTGCGGCCATCATTGTCTTCCCAGGCCTGGTCAATGCTCACGGGCCTGGTGGTTCTGTCGCCGGCCAGAACGCGAGAGAGCTCGGCGCGGCTTTGACGCGCGATGTCCACCAGCTTATCGATGTCACCTGTATGCTGGGCCGTTTCACGCAGAACATTCTCATCGAATTTTTTGAATGCCTTGGCGGCGCGGTGGGCCTCAAATGCATGTTGGCCCAGGGCCACCAGCACCTGCTCACCCATGTCAACCGAGGATGCAAAGACCTCACGATAAACATTTGCCACACCCAGATTTATCAGTTGGTAAGCGTGAACGCGATCAAAGGCGCGGGCAAATATCTGCAGGTTGGGGAAATGTTTTTTAGCGGCGGCGACAATTTCCAATATCTTTTCGCGCTCATCAACGGCCACGACCAGAATCCTGGCCGTGCTGGCGCCCGCCGCTTCAAGCAGATCGATACGCGAAGCATCGCCATAGAAAAGTTTGAACCCAAACTTGCGAAGGGCGTCAATTTGTTCGGCGTCATGATCGAGAACGACAGACTTGAAGCCCCGGGCTTGCAGCATGCGCCCCACGGTCATGCCAAATCGGCCGTGGCCGGCGATAATGACCGGCGCGCTGCTGTCAATCTGGTCTGCCGCTCTGGGGACCGTTCCGCGCGCGAAGAGCGGTTGGATGAACTTTTCCTCTAAGATCATGAGGGGTGGCGCCAATGTCATGGAGAGGGCCACCATAGCCACAAGCATTGCCGCTTGGGTTGCAGACAGCAAGCTAAGGCCTAAAGCAAATGAGATCAGCACAAAGGCAAACTCGCCGCCTTGGGCCAGCGAGAATGAAAATACAGAAGCGTTTTCCCGCTTCATTTTCATGACGCGGGCAACGCAATAGAGAACTGCGAGTTTGAGAATCACAAAACCAAAAACAAGACTGATCAATTGAAATGGCTGGGCCATGATAAACCCGAAATCGATGCCAGCGCCGACGGCCATGAAAAATACGGCGAGCAGCAGGCCCTTGAAAGGATCGAGATCCATTTCAAGTTCGTGGCGATACTCACTTTCAGCAAGCACAACGCCCGCAAGAAATGTTCCAAGCGCTGCCGAAAGACCCACGAATTGCATGAGGAGTGCAATGCTCACCACGATGAGAAGGGCGAAGGCCACGAATATTTCGCGGATGCCTGAGGTTGCGATGAAACGAAACAGGGGCCGCATGAGATAGCGCCCGGCGATGACGATGGCGGCAACGGCTGCCAGCACGGCCAGCGTTTGCGCCCAGGCGGGAAAATTGGCGATGAGGCTTGTTTGGTCATGGGTTGCGGCCTGGCTGGTGGCGATGAGTGGCAGCAGGGCCAGAATGGGTATGATGGCGACATCCTGAAACAGCAGAACCGAGAAAATATTCTGGCCTGCCGTTGTTTTCATCAGCCCGCGTTCATTCATGCTTTGGAGCACGATGGCCGTTGATGACATGGCGAGGATGAGGCCGGTAGCGATGGCCGCCCGCCAATCAACTCCGAAACCATATGCCGCAAGGCCGACAGCGGCAGTTGTTCCTACAACCTGCAAGCCGCCAAGGCCAAGGATAGGTTTTCGCAGTTCCATGAGCTTGGAGGGCTGCAATTCAAGGCCCACCAGAAACAGCATGACGATGACGCCAAATTCGGCGAAATGCATCACGTCCTGGCCCTCGCTGCCCACCAGTCCCAATACGGCGGGGCCGATGAGCACCCCTGCCGCGAGATAGCCCAGCACAGAGCCTAGGCCCAACCTTGCAGCGAGGGGGGCAGCGATGACGGCGGCGGCGAGATAGACGAAAGCACCGATGAGGAAATCAGGCAGATGCATGGCGTCCTTTCTTCTTCGCCGCGAAATTGGCGGGCAGGTGGAAATTTTTCGCAAGGCGCTTGAGCGGGGCAATCGTGCCGTCACGCAGGCCCACCACAAGGTCACGGTATTTTTCGGCCTGCTGGCTGAGGTCGGCTGGTGGAATGCGGCGGCCGACAAATATGGCGAATGGTTCGAGCCACGCCATGCCGCAAAGATAGGCCGTCTGGTTGAACGGGTTCAGAAGCTCGCGTATTTCGAAACGATTCTTGGCGCCATGGGCATAGAAATGCTCAGGCCCGCCGGTTGAAATTGTGTTCAACAGGAATTTTCCATGCAGCTTGTCGCCCTTGGCGCCATAGGCCCAGTCATGCTCAAGCACGAGATCCTGCCATTCCTTGATGATGGCGGGCGAAGAATACCAGTAGAAGGGATGCTGAAAGATGATGAGGTCATGCTTCAAGAGCAGCGCCTGCTCCCGATCCACATCAATCAGAAAATCCGGATAGGCAGCATAGAGATCGTGAATCGTGACATCATCCAGCCCCCGAATGCGCTCCAGCATTTCCGCCTGCACAATTGAATTGGAAATTTTAGGATGGGCGAAAAGCACAAGAATTTTCATGGCCTGAATATGGCGGGGGATTGTGAAAATTGGAAGAGAGGGGTGAAGCAAGAAAAAAGGGACGTCCGTTGACGCCCCTTTCGCTTCGCCTGTTTCGCAAACTATTTTACAACTGGTTCGCCGTCGCCACCAGCGCCGCCCATGCTATCTGGGCTGGAGTCCGCACCAGTTGCAGCGTCACCCTTTCCGCTGCCGGGATTGTTGTTGCCGCCAACTGTGGAACTGCCCGGCTCGGCCTTAGGCGTTGTGTTGCCGGAGTCGGGGTTCATGGTTTGCGGAGCGCCAAGAATACGGGGAATTTTTGGATCCGAGGCGGTCCGATAGTCGCATGAAATGCCAGGGCCATCCGTGTCGTAGCAGGTGACTGTCGCACCACTTGGCAGCCTGCATTTCACGCCGCCAGCGGAAACATTGGTGATGGTGCCGCCAGCCGCCAGGCACCTGGCCTTGTAAGCTCCCATGCTCAACTCCGACGATACCGATTTGGCCATGGCGAAATCGGCGGTCAGGCCCAGCAGGGCGATTGACAGTAAAAGGGTCTTGTTCATTGGTTTATTCCTCTGGTGTTGCCTGTTGCGATTGTTCGATCAAACTGAGGGCTGGCCTCATGCTTGTCAGGCTAGCGGTATCGAGGTGAACCCGCTCTGAAACCCCGGTTCATATGAAGTTCACAAGCGTGAAGATGTTCGCGCTGGCGAATTTCGAGCCTGAATTCATTGTGCGGTGGCCACGTCGCGCGAGGGAGAATTGAAGAAGGCCGGAAACTGTCGTTTCCGGCCCACACTCGTTACGCTACACACAAAAACTATTGGCGGTATTTCTGGATCTTGGTGGTTCGCAGGCCCGCAAGGCCGTGGCGGTCAATTGATCTTTGCCAGCCGAGATATTCCTCGACGGTCAACACGTAGCGTTCGCAGGCCTCTTCGAGGCTAAGCAGGCCGCCACGCACGGCTGCCACCACTTCCGCCTTGCGGCGGATGACCCAGCGGTGCGAGCCGGGGGGCGGCAAATCCGTAATTGTCAAAGGACTGCCATCGGGACCGATGACGTAGTTTACGCGGGGACGCAACTGACCGTTCATACTTGACTCACAAACCTAATACGCAGGCATTCATTACCAGTACACGCTAGGCCAGCGGCCTTAAGAATGACCTAAGCTCTTATGAAGAAATGGCAAATTCCGGGCGCGGGTTGCCTCAAATCAGGACAGTTTCGAGACCGTTGTTGCGTTTTTTTGCGATCAGGCCCATTGAAACCCCATGAAACTGGACCAGAACATTCTTGAGGCCGTGCATGCGGCCATGGGGCTTTCAGACGATCCCGCCAGTCACCGGGTTGTGGTTGCCATGTCGGGGGGCGTGGATTCTTCCGTAGTGGCGGCGCTTTTGAAAGTGGCTGGTTACGATGTGGTTGGCATTACGCTGCAGCTTTATGACCACGGCGAAGCTTTGCGCCGCAAGGGGGCCTGCTGCGCCGGCCAGGATATTCATGATGCCCGCCGCGTGGCCGCCGCCTTTGATATCCCACATTATGTTTTGGATTTTGAAAGCCGCTTCAAGGACGCGGTGATCAATGATTTTGTGACTGGATATCTCGCTGGCGAGACGCCGATACCGTGCGTGAAATGTAACCAGACCGTTAAGTTCGCTGATCTCTTGCAACGCGCCAGGGATTTGGACGCCGCAGCTTTGGTGACGGGCCATTATATTGAGAGCAGGGTGCGGAGCGATGGTTCGCGCCACCGGGATTTGTTTACGCCTGCCGACATGGCGCGCGACCAGAGCTATTTCCTGTTTGCCACAACGCAGGAGCAGGTTGATTTCCTGCGCTTTCCGCTGGGAGCTTTGCCCAAGGCTGAAACGCGGCGCATCGCAGGCGAGCTTGGCCTGGTGGTGGCCGACAAGCCGGACAGCCAGGATATCTGTTTTGTGCCAGAGGGGCGCTATGCCGATGTGATCTTGCGGCTGCGGCCCGATGCGGCGGAGCCCGGTGATATCCTGCATACGGATGGCCGTGTGCTTGGCCGCCATGAAGGCATCATCCATTACACTATCGGCCAGCGGCGCGGACTCGGAATTTCCGATGCTGATCCCCTGTATGTGGTGAAGGTTGACGCAGCGCGAAAACAGGTTGTTGTGGGACCGCGCGAAGCCTTGAAACAGAGCGACATTCGGCTGGCGAACCTGAACTGGCTTGGCGGCGAAATGCCGAATGAGAAGCCGCAAGCCGTGTTTGCGAAAATCAGATCGACGCGGCCCCCAGTTGAAGCGGCTTTGCGTCTTGGCCCTGAGGGATCGATTGTGACAATCGTTGAAGGCGAATATGGCGTATCACCGGGTCAGGCTTGTGTGCTCTATGACGGGCAGGGCTCGGGTGCGCGGGTCTTGGGTGGCGGATTTATTGCTTCATCTCGGCCACAATCTGGTGTTAGCTGAAAGATATGCTACTGGTCCCCGGCAAAACGGAAGAGCGCCGCTCGCGATTTTTTTTCCTGAAACAATATCTGCGCAAACCATTTGGCGTTGGCGCGGTGGTGCCCAGTGGTCCCAGGCTTGCAACTCTCATGGTCAGACATATTGATTTGAAGCCTGACGATGTGGTGGTGGAACTGGGGCCGGGGACCGGGGTATTCACCCGGGAGCTTCTGGCGCGCGGGGTGCGGCCTGAAAATTTGATTCTGGTTGAAACCAACCCGCACTTTGTGAATTTTCTCAAGGCGGAATTTCCGGGTGTTCATGTGGCCAATGCGGACGCGCAGGATCTGGTAAAAATACTGAAGGGCCTTGGATACGCCCACGTGCAGAAGATCGTCTCCGGAATTCCATTTCGCAGCATCAAGGCGCCAGACCGGAAATTGATTGCCAAGGCGATCGCAACTGCGCTTGCGCCTGCCGGCAAGCTGGTTCAATTCAGCTATTTGAACGGTGCGCCGCTGCCAAAGGCCACCGCGGCGGAAGTTGGGTTAACGGGCAAACGCGTTGGTTTGGCGCTCAACAATGTTCCACCGGCTTTTGTGTGGCAATACACCAAAAAATCATAGCTTCCTTGCCTGGAAGATTTGTGGGCCGTATAGTTCGGATGGTCTTCCTGGGAGATGTCGCCACGTGCCGCTGTTGAACCACAAACATAATATTGACCGGGAAGTTAAAAAGGGCATCGCCTGGGCGGTTCATGCCTTTACGACCTGTGGCATCATTGCCGGATTCCTGGCGCTGGTTGCGGTGTTGAAGGGCGATGCGGTTGTCGCCTTCATGTGGCTTGGCGTTGCGCTTTTTGTGGATGGCATCGATGGCTCGCTGGCGCGCAAGGCGCGGGTGCGCGAATACACGCCTAATTTTGACGGCGCTTCGCTTGATCTCGTCATTGATTACTTCACTTATGTGGCCGTGCCAGCCCTCATGATCTACTGGTTCAACATGGTGCCGCTCGACTGGATATTTTCTGGCACAACATGGAGCCTGGTGGCGGCTGTCACGGTCATGGCGGTTTCCTGCTACACATTCGCAAATGTGGGCATGAAGTCTGAGGATTATTACTTCGTGGGATTTCCCGCGATCTGGAATGTGGTGGTGCTTTATTTCTATGTGCTGGATACGGGATGGATGGTTAATCTGATCACTGTTGCGGTCCTGTCAATCCTCACATTCGTACCGGTAAAATTTGTGCATCCCTTACGCGTAACAGATTGGCGCAACATCACTGTCCCCATGACAGTTCTGTGGGCGGCGATGACCTTGAGCCTGGTGATCAGCAGCAAGGACAAGGGCCCGACAGACTTGATTTACCAGATTGAGCTTTGGGTTTGGATCGCAGCGTCGGCGTATTTTATCGGCATTTCCCTGTGGCGCAGCTTTGTGAAGGGCGACCCGGAACATCACGACGAGGCGTCAGACCACGCAGCTTGACTTTCCATGGCATAGTTACCTATAAGCCCACACGTTTTGGCGAGGTAGCTCAGTTGGTTAGAGCACGGGAATCATAATCCTGGGGTCGGGGGTTCAAGTCCCTCTCTCGCTACCACCGTTCCCCCCGACGCAGCGATGCGCATGTTGGGGTAGATATCGGTGGGACCCAAAATCATCGTAAGGCGTCCATGCAGTTCGATGTTTAGCCCGTTGTCAGCGGGGTAGATAACAATACGAGCAATAAGGTTTCTTATCTTTTCAGCGGCTTCCCCGGTATCTGCGGTTACACCTCCGTGGAATACGGCTTGAAGTTCCGTGACTAGCTGTTCGTAGTGTGCGAGGGCCGCCGGATGAAGTTCAACTTGCTTCTCCGCTTCCGGCAGGTCCGCCAACTCTCCCTGTAGTGCGGTCCTTTGAGCCTGCATGTCATGCAACTTTGGTCCTGCAATTTCCACTGGAACACGTTTGCTTTCGTAATCGGCCCATAGCCAATCAATTGACCGCCCAAGCTGTGCCAATTGGTTTTCCGTATGGCTCCGACGTTTGGTTTTTTCGGAAGCAAGTTGCTGTCGCTCTTCTAAATAGGCCGTGACAAACTCCTTGAGCAAATGTGGTGCTTTCAGATGTCGTTGCAGGCCAGCAAGAACTGACTTCTCAATTTCGTCCATGTAGAATATCTTACGATTTGAACAGTTGCCTGCCTCTTTCATCGTTGAGCAATGGATTCTAACCCGACCGTGATCCCGATCTTTCATTGCTAATCCACCGCCGCAACAACCACATTTTAGCAGTCCCGACAGCAGAAACTTTGCCCTTCGTTGCTGCTCCGGCGCTTCAAATGATCGTTCGGATTTACGTTTTTGTGCCGCGTCAAACAACTCCTTATCGATGATTGCAAGCTGTAACACATCGGCCCTGTGCCATTCATCTGGTGGATTGGGCCTTGAAATTCGCTTACCTGTGTCAGGGTCTTTGACCATCTTTACACGATTCCAAACCAACTTACCGACGTAGAGCTCATTCAGGATGATCCCGTGATGGCGTTTTTTGTTTCCATTGATAGTGGAAGCTGTCCAGTTGGCCCCCCTTGGCGGGCGGGTGCCTACTTTGTTAAGGGCATGGGCAATTTCTCTGGGCGTTTTGCCAGCAACATAATCATGAAAAATTTGGCGGATGACCACTGCCTCTTCCTCAACGATCTCAAGTTCGCCAGGGCGGCCTAGGATCGGACGATATCCGTAGGCACGGCCACCGGGGTTGCGCCCAGATCGCACGACTCCTTGCAGGCCGCGACGCACTTTGTGGGCCAAATCTGTCAAGAAGAGTGAGCCCATCAAGCCGCGTAGTCCAATTTGAATGCTGTCGGCGGTCCCTTCGTGCACTGCTCTGAGTTCTATGCCGAGAAAAACTAGTCTCTTCCAAATGCCAGCAAGATCCTCCTGATCGCGCGACAGGCGGTCGAGGGCTTCGGTTAGCACAACGTCATACTTCTTTTCTCTTGCAGCACTCAGGAGCTCCATGAGTCCATCGCGCCCGTAGATTGATGAACCAGAACGGGCGCGGTCGCTAAAAGTAGCGACGACATCCAAACCATTCTTGGCCGCATAGTTGCGGCAAAGTGATATCTGGTCGTCAATCGAACGCTCTTGCTGCAATTCGGATGAGAATCTGGCGTAGACTGCGGTTCGTTTCATTCTTGGCCTGCTTCGGTGAATGGTATCGTTTCGGCACTCTTAGCGTTACGATAATCCTCCCGAGCAGCTGCTCGCGCAAGTGCTTTTACAAGCTCAATGAGTTCAATTTTAATATCCGAGTCATCCTCGACACTTGCGAGTGGGGCTTCGGATGGAGAGCGAACGCTAGAGTTACGAGCATTTGATTGATCTCTCGCCATAGTAGTTCAACAATGGCAAGATGCTGATTACTTCGTAAGGCGGTTTCCGTGCAATCGCGAGTGAAAGTGAGAGAATGAGTCCAATATGTTGGCAAATATTGATTCCGCTCAACATTTGTTCCGTCCGACTTTCTCATTTTTGTGAGGCCCCGTAACGCAGTTCCAATGAGGCTGGCAGAAGGACATGGCTGGAAGTTTGGAAATGGGTGGGCTCGCGGGAAAAACTTGAAGGCAGCCTAGCACCTATTTCCCAAAGCGAGGCCTGTGCGAAATACGTGCAGTACTAAAGGGAAATTGGAGTGCAAAATAAAGAATTCCAAGCCGTACCTGTGAACGTGCAATTTTTAGCTGGCTCATAAGACTTCTCGCTGATGCATGGGCTTACGCTGAAACCCACTGTGTCGTTCCTTTGATGGACTGAGAAGACACTGAAATGATCTCAAATATTTACGGTGTGCTGTGCGCGCTGTGTGTGCAGCAAGTGACAGTCGATTGCGTGAAGTGGTGTAAAATGCGTCCGAAAAGGTGGCAGCTCAATGAATGACATGATTTGCGTCAGCTCTGGCCATTTTTGGAGACTATGGATGAGGAAGTGGATTACCGTTTCGGTGGTGTGACCTGAGCCTGATTGATTATCGATTAATACGATGTGCAAAGTATACGATATGAAAGGCTATTCAGTATTTATCGGAAATCTGTCTCATGGCTCAGTGTTTGCCAGTTTTGACGCGTTGTACGACGGCAACCGTCGGTCTTGATTATCATTGGTCGGGGTTGTTTTACCATGACCGGTAATATCAAGCAGGTTTTCCGCGGCGCGCTGCTCCATTCATAGTTCGGCGTCTTTAACTTCGCGAACCGACCTCGCTGGATTTAGATTTCTGCCTGTTGGCAGTGCGTTATTTGCAGCCCGTTTCTTTTAGAAGCGGTTATATTTCAGCCCAAGATCACTAGAAATCACCAGGAGAACTAAATTTCCACTTTTTTAAAGACTGTATTTTCTGAGGGCACTTGACAAGTTCCTAATATGCCTATGTATTGGTAAACAGGTTTACTAAAGGCTTTTCGTAAACCAGTTTACTAGTTGTCTTTCAAATTGGACAGAAGATGGCAGAGCCGACGAAACCAAAACGGGCTACGGTTCGGGATGTCGCTGAAGAGGCAGCCGTTTCGATCGCCACGGTTTCGCGTTGGCTGAACGGCTCCATCAAGCTTCCCGATGGCACTGCTGAGCGCATCCGGCGCTCCATCGACAAATTACGCTATGAACCCAATTTGCATGCCAGACGCCTAAGCCTTGGCAAGACGGATACATTGGCACTCGTCGTGCCCGATATCGCCGATCCGTTCTTTGCGACCTTGGCAGGTTCGGTTGAAGCGGCGGCGGAGTCTTTTGGTTTTGGTCTTGTGCTTTGCGCCACATTAAACCGCCCAGCCCGCGAGGTGGATTATATCGGGCGGGTCTACCGCAATCACGTCGATGGCTTGCTGTTTGCAACCAATCACCCAGATGACGGAACACTTCTGTCAGCGATTGAAGGGCAGTCGGGTGTTGTCCTTCTTGATGAAGATGTGCCCGGTGTGAATGCGCCAAAGGTCTTTTGTGACAATCGCAAGGGTGGCCGCCAGGCCACCGAGTATCTCGTCGCTGCGGGCCACCGCCGCATTGGTTTCATCGGTGGGGTTGAAGGCGTCATGAGTGCGGTTGAAAGGTCTGGGGGTTATGCCGAGGCGCTGAAAGCCGCAAATATTCCAATCGATCCTGCGCTCATTGATTTCGGCGGCTACACCGCAGAACAGGGCCGCTCGGCAACGCGCAAGCTGCTTGAACTTGCTGAACCGCCAACGGCGATTTTTGCGTCAAGTGATCAGATCGCAATAGGTTCGCTAGATGTCCTGCGCGAAGCCGGAATTTCCGTGCCAGGAGAAATGTCGATGGTTGCCTATGACGATGTAGCGCCTTTCAAATTTTTTTCACCAGCACTCACCGCCGTGCGCCAGCCGGTTGCCGATATGGGCCGGCGCGGTGTTGAAAGGCTGGTCAGTCAAATCACTGATCCGGCGTTTGAAATGACCGAAGAACGCCTTCCAGTTCAACTTATGCAGAGGGGGTCGGTGGCACCTCCTGCAGATGTCTACAGGTTAAGCCGCCTAATCAAAACATGGAGGAATAGACGATGATGAACCGCAGAATATTACTGGCAACCGTTGGTGCACTCACTCTCGGTATGTCGACAGGTATGGCGCGCGCCCAGGACAAGCCAACCTTTGCTCTCATCCAGATTAATCAGCAGGCATTGTTCTTTACACAAATGAACGAGGGCGCACAAAAGGCGGCGGACGCTGCCGGGGCAAATCTCGTGATCTTCAACGCCAACAACGATCCCGCAGCACAGAACAATGCCATTGAGACCTATATCCAGCAGAAGGTGAACGGCCTCATCGTTGTTGCCATCGACACCAATGGCATCATGCCGGCGGTGAAGGCGGCGGACGCTGCCGGTATCCCGGTTGTTGCGATTGATGCCATCCTGCCCGATGGTCCGCAGAAAGCACAGATCGGTGTTGACAATGAGGGGGCAGGCAAGCTCATTGGCGAATATTTCGTCAAATACGTAAATGACCAGATGGGTGGAAAAGCAAAGCTCGGTATTGTCGGCGCACTCAACTCCACCATCCAGAACGTTCGCCAGAAGGGCTTTGAGGATGTTGTGAAAGCAGCCTCAGGTATCACTATGGCGGGTGTGGTTGATGGCCGCAACACTCAGGATAACGCGCTTGCCGCAGCGGAAAACCTGATCACGGCAAACCCTGATCTTTCAGCCATCTATGCAACGGGCGAACCGGCCCTTCTCGGTGCGGTTGCTGCTGTTGAAAGCCAGGGCAAACAGGGTCAGATCAGGGTCGTTGGCTGGGATCTTACGGCTTCCGCCATCAAGGGCATCGATGCGGGCTATGTCGTGGGTGTGATCCAGCAGGACCCATCAGGCATGGGCGCCACGGCGGTTGATGCTTTGGCTAAAATTCATTCGGGCGGCACGGTTGAAAAGATCATCGCAGTTCCGGTAACCATCGTTACGAAGGACAATGTCGAACCATATCGCGGTGTTTTTAAGTGATGTCACAATTTCCCCCGGCGGCGGCGAAGGCCGCCTCAGGACTCCCACCGGGGGGCCTGATCCCGCGCATTTCGATGCGCGGGATCAAAAAAAGCTTTGGGTCAATTGAGGCCCTGCGCGGGGTCGATCTCGATCTCTATCCAGGCGAATGCCTAGGACTGGTTGGTGACAATGCCGCCGGCAAGTCCACCCTTACGAAGATTCTGTCCGGTGCCTATGTTCCTGATGAGGGCGAGATAATACTGGATGGCAGCCCAACGCGTTTTGCGAACCCGGCGGATGCCCGGGCACGACGGATCGAGATGGTCTATCAGGATCTTTCGCTCTGTGACACGATCGATGTCGCGGGAAACCTTTTTCTTGGCCGTGAAATGATCGCAGGCAATTCCTTTCTCGGATATCTTGACAAGCAACACATGCAAATTGAAGCGCGCCGTATACTGGATGGGCTCGAAATCCGCATTCCCAATCTCAACGCCACCGTTGCGCAACTTTCAGGTGGACAGAGGCAGTCGATCGCTATCGCTCGCGCCGTAGCATTCGATCCGCAGATTTTAATCATGGACGAACCAACGTCGGCCCTTGCAGTTGCAGAGGTGGAAGCTGTGCTTGCCCTGATCGGAAGGGTGAAGGCTCTGGGTGTTTCAGTTGTTCTTATAACTCACCGTCTGCAAGATCTTTTCCGCGTTTGTGATCGCATAGCGGTGATGTATGAGGGGACTAAAGTGGCCGAGAGGCGCATTGGAGAAACTGACCTTACGGACCTTGTGAAGCTCATCGTCGGAGAAGGGCACTTGACAAGTCGGCGTGTGGAGGGGCGGGCATGACCACTTATACTTCCCGCCCGGAAGGTTCAAAACATGCGGACTTCCTGGGCGCACATGCACAGGTTCTCTCAATTGCGGCTTTTTTTCTTCTGTGCTGTCTTATCTTCGCTGTTTCCAGCCAAGCGTTTGCTTCATCCGGCAATATTCTCAACATCCTTCGCCAATCGGCACCGATGTTGATTGTTGCTGTTGCCATGACTTTCGTGATCACAACGGGCGGTATCGATCTGTCAGTTGGGTCAACAGTGGCTCTGATTAACGCGATGGCGGCAATCCTGCTGCAATTCGGGGTGCCATGGCCAGTTGTTATTCTGGCACTTCTCGGCATTGGCATTCTTGTTGGCGCGATTCAAGGATGGTTCGTTGCCTATGAAGGCATCCCGGCATTCATAGTTACACTTGCAGGTCTTTCAATCTTGCGTGGTGTGGCGCTTTTGATGACGCAAGGTTTTTCAATTCCGATTGAAACAGATGGTTGGTTCACATTGATCGGTCGCGGCTGGTTTCTGGGTGTGCCATTTCCAGCTGTTCTGGGCGCTGTCGCTGCAATTCTCGGCTTCCTTGCCCTAGGCAGTTTGCGATTTGGCCGTCATGTCGTGTCCATTGGCGCAAATATGGAGGCGGCACGCCGCGTCGGCATTGCTGTGAAACAGCGGCTCATAATGGTCTATATCCTCACCGGTATTGCCTCTTCTGTGGCTGGCATCATCATCGCCGCCCGCCTTGGTTCAGGCTCGTCTAACGCTGCGGTTGGTTTCGAACTCGAAGTCATCGCTGCGGTAGTTCTCGGTGGCACATCGCTCATGGGTGGCAAGGGCACGATTATTGGCACTGTGCTGGGAGCTCTTACCATCGCTGTCATTGGCAATGGCCTGATCCTCGCCCATGTCTCACCCTTCTTCACGCAGATAGTTACTGGCCTTATCATCCTCGTTGCTATCTGGCTCAATACACGGGTATTTGCCAAACTAGCCACACCCACAAGGAAACCGTGAGGAGAAGATGAGCGAACTTGCGCCCTCCCATATCCGCTCCGGCAAGGTGATGACTGTGACAGGACTCATTGCGGCATCTGACATGGGCATCACCCTGCCGCATGAGCACATCCTTAATGATTGCCGCTGCTGGTGGCACAAACCAAAAGAGCCAGATCGGCAACATCTCGCCACGGAACCCGTGCACATCGGCATTATCGGTGAATTGCGGATGGACCCCTTCGTCAACCTCGACAATTGCACGCTCGATGATGAGCCTTTGGCCATTGCTGAACTTCTTGCATTCAGGAATGCGGGTGGCCGAACGGTTGTTGATCCCACATGCCGTGGCATTGGCCGCAATCCGGAAGCGCTGGTGCGTATATCAGCCGCGACAGGCCTCAACATCGTGATGGGCTCTGGTTATTACCTGCAGACGTCGCATCCGCCGGACCTCAAGCACCTTTCAATCGATGGTGTAGCTGATGAGATCGTTGCCGAAGCCCATGAGGGTGTGGGTAAGACGGGTGTTAAGATCGGGTTGATCGGCGAAATTGGTGTTTCAAGTGATTTTACGCCGGAAGAGGAAAAGTCACTGCGTGGCGCAGCACGGGCGCAGAAGCGCACGCAACTGCCACTCATGGTGCATTTGCCTGCCTGGTATCGCCATGCCCATCGCGTGCTTGACATCGTAGGAGAAGAGGGCGGCGATTTACGCCATACGATTCTCTGCCACATGAATCCCTCGGGTAAAGATGTTGACTATCAGACGTCGCTTGCTGCGCGCGGTGCTTTCATCGAATACGACATGCTGGGTATGGATTACTGGTACGCTGATCAGCAAGTGCAGTGCCCGTCGGACGAGGACAATGCGCGCGCCATCGCAGGTCTTATCAAGGACGGCTTTGGTAACAGGCTGCTGCTGTCACACGACGTTTTCATCAAGATGATGCTCAGCCGCTATGGTGGCTTCGGCTACGCCTATGTATTGAAGCATTTCGTGCCACGACTGAGACGGCATGGCGTTGGCGAAAACGCAATTACCGCGATGTTGATCAACAATCCGGCTCAGGTGTTTCATGCGGCTTAAAAGAAAACAATAAGAAGGATGACGCAATGTCCAAAAGGAAAGTTCTATTGGTGGGAGAAACATGGGTCAGCACTGCAACCCATTTCAAAGGCTTTGATCAGTTCGGCAGCGTTACGTTTCATGGCGGTGCTGAGCCGCTTGTGAAAGCGTTGAAGGGATCAGGCTTCGACCTCACTTGGATGAAGGCGCATGACGTGCCACAGGATTTTCCATTTGTCATGGAGGGGCTGAAGCAATATGACGCGATTATTCTTTCTGACATTGGCTCAAACAGCATCTTGCTGCCTCAAGATGTGTGGCTGCATGGTAGGACAATGCCAAATCGACTGAAACTTATCCGAGATTGGACGGCGGCGGGCGGCGGCCTCATCATGATCGGTGGCTATTTCTCCTTTCAAGGTATTGATGGCCGCGCACGCTGGCGTCGCACACCGGTGGAGGAGGCGTTACCGGTTACGTGCCTACCCTATGATGACCGGATCGAAGCGCCGGAAGGAATCAAGGCCGAGGTCATCGGTTCTCCAGATCACCCGGTGTTGAAGGGACTTGGAAAAGATTGGCCAATACTGCTTGGCGCCAATGAGATCATTGTGAAAGATCAGAAGGACGTGGAAGTTCTGGCGCAACTGCCGAAGGATCAGGGCGGACATCCTTTGCTCGTCACAGGCTCATATGGAAAGGGTCGCTCGCTGGCCTGGGCTTCTGACATTGGACCCCATTGGTTGCCGGCCAGCTTTTCAGATTGGCCCGGCTATGCAACACTCTGGAAGAACGCACTCAAATGGGTGACCAAACAGAGTTGAACATGCTCGTTGTGCTTGGCAATGCTTGCCGTGACATCACATACCGCGTCAGGACTTTGCCAAAACCAGGCGAGACTGTGATCGCAAGTCAGGTAGCCTTCGACCTGGGCGGCAAAGGTTTCAACCAGGCGATTGCCGCACGGCGTGCGGGTCAGCCGGTTCTATTTGTTGCATCGGTTGGGAATGATCTTGTCGCGCAAGAAATCCGCAAAAGTCTGGCACTTGAATGGATTGATCCTGTGGACCTCATTGCCCATGATGGCCAAAGCGACAGCTCGGTGATACTAGTCGATGCCAAGGGCGAAAATGTTATCGTCAGTGACACGTCACGGGCTGAAGCCCTCCGGCCTGACGACATTCTTCCACGGCTAAAGCTGGAAGCGGCAGACACACTTCTTTTGCAGGGCAATCTATCGCGGGAAACAACGGTGGCGGCCATTGCCGCTGCAAGGCAGGCTGGAACAGCCATTATTCTCAATGCTGCGCCATTCAGCCATTGGCTTCCGGCCATCTCGGATGGCGTTGATGTTCTCATTGTCAATCAGCCGGAGGCCCATCTTTGGACAGGTTTAGATGAGTCCCACTCACTTGAAAATGTCATGGACGCAATCGGTGTTTCCACGGTTGTTGTCACGCTGGGCGGCAAAGGCTGCCGCCTCCGCGATGCGAATGGGCACGCAATGGCAATCCCTGCGCCGTCTGTAAGTGCCATTGATACAACTGGTGCTGGAGATGTTTTCACTGGGACCTTTGCCAAAGAGTGGATTGCGTCACGCGATAATCTGCGTGCTGCTACCCTTGCCGTTTACGCTGCTTCAGACAAAGTCACGCGGCAGGGTTCCTTCTCGGCATTCCCAACCGCTAGCACGGTCAGCCGATTGAAGAAGCAGGTCGAGTCCGGTTGCCATGATCGTGAATGGCCACCACCATTTGAAGGAGATTGAGATGTCGAGTCCCATTGCTGCCACCAATTCTGATGCCATTCGAACGATCTTCGCACGCAGCAAGGTTGTCATTGGCGTCGTTCATTGTCCCGCACTGCCCGGTTCGCCAGGGTACAATGGTCAGCATGTCAACGCTATCTATGATAGCGCATTGGCCGATTCCGATGCCTATGTGAATGGTGGTGTCGATGGTCTCATCATCGAAAACCACGGCGACATTCCCTTCCTAAAACCCGGCGATCTCGGACCAGAAACGGCGGCCCATCTTTCTGTCATAACGGATCGCATTCGTCGGGCTGTTGCTGTACCTCTTGGCATCAACGTGTTGGCAAACGGCGCCATTCAGGCCATGGCCGTGGCCAAAGCAGGTGGAGCAAGCTTTATCCGCGTCAATCAATGGGCCAACGCCTATATTGCCAATGAGGGCATCATCGAGGGTGCAGCCGCCAAGGCGCTGCGCTACCGTGCCATTCTTAAAGCTGATGACATCATGGTGTTCGCCGACAGCCACGTGAAACATGGTGCCCATGCAATCGTCGCGGACCGTTCGATCGAGGAACTTACGCGCGATGTCGCCTTTTTCAACGCTGATGCCGTCATCGCCACGGGTCAACGCACAGGTGATACGGCCACAGTGGAGGAGATTGATACCATCCGTGGCGCGTCCAGTCTGCCCTTGCTGGTTGGCAGTGGTGTCACGAAGGACAATGTGTCCATGATTCTTGCCCGCGCTGATGGCGTGATCGTTGCTAGTTCCTTGAAGAAAGGTGGCGTCTGGTGGAACCCCGTTGATTTGGCAAGTGTGAAGCAGTTCATGCAAGCGGCGGCGGATCAACGATCATAGAGTGATACCAGCGCCGTGCTCCCGGTCATTCTGCGAGGGCACTTTTACGCGAGCAGTCGTTGGCCTTATGATGGATGGGAATGACAAAATAACAAAATCAATAGGTTAAAAACCGTCGTGTGCGCTACGTGTGCAGTAAGAGAAGGCATGTTGCGTGCAATGCCCGGAACAGCCCGCAATGAAATGATCCCGCTGCCGTCGCTATTGGTCATTCCACAAGCACAACAGCCGCACCAAGGGGCAGGGCTGCCGACA
>JANMHO010000095.1:0-4341 GCA_031375195.1 Rhodobiaceae bacterium | reverse complement strand
GCGCAGACTGTCAGGACACGGGTCATGCCGCTGGCCAACAAGACGGGCATGCTGCTGGAGGAGCGGGCGAAACTTGGGGTGTGGATAGCGGCGCAATGAAAACGCTTGAACAGGTGAACGGGCTTGGCGTTGCTGATTTTCAGGATGTGTTTGGCGATGTGGCGGAACATTCGCCGTGGGTGGCGCGCAATGCGGCAGGCCACAGGCCCTTCAAAACCCGTGATGCGATGATTGCTTCATTCCGCGACGCCGTTCTGGCGGCAACAGAAACGGCGCAATTGGCGCTCATTCGCGCACATCCGGATTTAGCCACCAAAGCGAGGCTCACCGACGATTCCAAGCGCGAGCAGGCGGGAGCAGGCCTTGATGCGCTCTCGCCGGAGGAGTTTGCGCGGTTTACCCATCTCAATGACCTCTACAAATCCAAGTTTGATTTCCCCTTTATCTTCGCGGTGAAGGGGGCGACCAAGCACCAGATATTTGCGAGCTTCTCGGAGCGGGTCAATAATTCCAGGAATGACGAGTTCGCCATGGCGCTGGAGCAGGTTTGCCGGATTTTCCAGTTTCGCATTGAAGACCGCGTGCTGCCATGACCAAAATTATTCGCGGGCAGACCCTGAGTTTCGGAGCTTCACATCATGAAGTGCGCCATGAGAACAAAGGCGCTGTGGTTGTGGGCGATGACGGGACAATTCTGTGGACTGGCCCGCTCTCGCTGCTGCCGCGCGGCTTTCAGCAAGTGGTGACTGACGACCATGGCGACAACATTGTCATGGCGGGCTTCATTGATGCGCACATCCACTTTCCGCAACTGCGCTTGCTGGCGGCGCCGGGCAAGGATCTGCTGGATTGGCTGACACGGTTCACCTTTCCAGAAGAGGCGCGCTATGGTGATTTTGACTATGCCAAGGCCCAGGCGGACTTGTTTTTGAAGCATCTCTTCGCCCATGGCACGACGGCGGCGATGGCATTTTGCTCAGTGCATAAAGCAAGCGCAGATGCGCTGTTTGAAGCGGCTCTGGCTCGCAACATGGCGCTGATCACCGGCAAGACGATGATGGACAGGAATGCCATTCCGGCGGTGCATGATGACGCGGCGACGGGTGGCATTGACTCGGAGCTGCTCTATCGGGCCTGGCACGGCAAGGGGCGGTTGCGCTACGCGGTTTCGCCGCGCTTTGCGATAACTTCGAGCGAGGCGCAACTGAAAGTGGCTGGCGAGCTGTTGCAAAGCTTGCCGGATGCCTTGATGCAAACCCATATCTCGGAGAGCGCCGGCGAAATCACCAGGGTGAAAGCGCTGTTTCCCAATGAGCGGGACTATACGGCGGTTTATGAGCGCTTTGGGCTGGTGAATGACCGGGGCATCTTTGCCCACGGCATCCATTTGTCGGAAAGCGAATGCCAGCGGCTGCATGCGGCGGGAGCCACAATTGCCCACTGCCCGACTTCCAATAATTTCCTGGGTTCGGGGCTGATGTCGATGGCGCATTTGGCCAGGCAGGAGCGGCCGGTGAAGTACGCGGTGGCGACCGACGTTGGGGGCGGCACAAGCTACTCGATGCTGGCGACGCTGGGTGAGGCTTACAAGGTGCAGATGCTCACGGGCTACAAGGCGAGCGCCCTGGAATTCTTTCGGCTTGCGACTTTGGGCAATGCGGAGCGTTTGCGGATTGACCATGAGGCGGGTTCGCTTGATGTGGGCAAGCATGCGGATATTGTGGTTCTGGACCCGAAGGCTACGCCTGTTCTTGCGGCAAGGCAGGAATTGTCGCAATCCTTGGAAGAGACATTGTTCGCGCTGATGATCCTTGGGGATGACAGGGCGGTTCGCGCAACTTACGTGGCCGGAGAGAAAGTGCATGAACAATTACCCGCGTGACATGTTGGGCTATGGCCGGGCTATTCCCGATCCCAAGTGGCCCGGCGGCGCTCATATCGCGGTACAGTTTGTGCTGAATTACGAAGAGGGCGGTGAGAACAACATCCTTCACGGGGATGCGGCTTCGGAAGCTTTCCTCTCTGAAATCGTGGGCGCTGCCGCATGGCCCGGTCAGCGGCACTGGAACATGGAATCGATTTATGAGTATGGGGCGCGGGCGGGATTCTGGCGGTTGTGGCGGATGTTCACGGGGCGGAAAGTTCCCCTGACAATTTACGGCGTTGCCACCGCCTTGCAGCGCTCGCCCGACCAAACGCGGGCGATGATTGAAGCGGGTTGGGAGATCGCCAGCCATGGTTTGAAATGGGTTGAGCACAAGGACATGCCGGAGGACGACGAACGGCGGCAGATCAAAGAGGCAATCCGCATTCATACGGAAGTTACGGGTTCGCGGCCGCTTGGCTGGTACACCGGGAGGTGCTCAATGAACACCCAGAAGCTGGTGGCGGAACAGGGAGGTTTTCTTTACTCGTCAGATAGTTATGCGGATGACTTGCCCTATTGGGTGAACCGGCATTTGATTATTCCCTATACGCTCGATGCCAATGACATGCGCTTTGCGACGCCTCAGGGGTTTAACACCGGCGAACATTTCTATCAGTATCTCAAGGACAGTTTTGACTGCCTTTATGAGGAGGGAAAACGCGGGTCACCCAAGATGATGTCGGTTGGATTGCATTGCCGTTTGGCGGGCAGGCCGGGGCGGGCCTGGGGGCTGGCGAAGTTCATCGACTACGCGCGGTCCCATGACAAGGTTTGGATGGCGCGGCGCATCGACATTGCGCGGCACTGGCATGAGAATTTTCCGCCATCATGATCAAGTTTTCGGCCAACTTGACTTTCCTGTTCAACGAGGTTTCTCTGCTTGAGCGCTTTGGCGCCGCAGCTGGTGCTGGCTTCAAGGGTGTTGAATACATTTCACCCTATGACTATCCCAAGGAGCAAATTACCGAGCTGCTGGCGAAGCATGGATTGAAGCAGGCACTGTTCAATTTGCCCGCTGGCGATTGGACCGGGGGCGAGCGGGGCATTGGCTGTCATCCGGACCGGGTTGGCGAGTTTCAGGATGGTGTCGGGGTTGCGATTTCCTATGCCAGGGCGCTGGGATGCCCGACGGTGAATTGCTTGGCTGGCATCCTTCCTGCCGGTGTTTCGCATGAAGACGCGTTTGCGACGCTGGTTTCGAATTTGTCCTTTGCGGCGGCGGCGATGCAGAGGGAGAATGTTCTGCTGGTGGTTGAGCCCATCAATTTTTACGACATTCCCGGGTTTTTTCTGAACACTTCGCGAGACGGGATGCGGGCGATTGAAGCGGTTGGGTCTGAAAATCTCAAACTGCAATACGACATCTACCATATGCAGCGCATGGAGGGCGAGCTCGGGGCTACGCTTGCGAAGCTGATGCCCCGCATTGGGCATATCCAGATTGCCGACAATCCAGGCCGCCATGAACCGGGCACTGGCGAAATCAATTATGCCTATATTTTCAAACACATCGCAGCACTGGGCTATCAGGGCTGGGTTGGTTGTGAATACAAACCGAAGGCTGGCACCGTTGAGGGGCTTGGCTGGATGTCGAAGATATGAAGCCCAAGAAAATTTTGCGTTCAATGTTTGATGCGGCGGTTGCCGCCGCAATGCCGCAGCATTGCATCGCGCAGAATTTGCCGGCCAGGCCCAAGGGGCGCACGATTGTGGTTGGGGCCGGCAAAGCTTCGGCTGCCATGGCGGCGGAGTTTGAGAGGGCTTGGGGCGAGCCCGTCAGCGGGCTGATTGTGACGCGGTACGGGCACGGTGTGCCTTGCAGGAATATTGAAATTGTTGAGGCGGCCCATCCGGTGCCTGATGATGCCGGCGCCAGGGGTGCCCGGCGCATGCTTGACATGGTGAAAGGGTTGACGGCGGATGATCTCGTCGTGGCGCTTATTTCGGGTGGGGCATCAGCGTTATTGAGCCTGCCTGCTGGGGGACTGTCAGTTGACGACAAGCGCGCAGTCAACCGGGCGCTGCTCAAGAGCGGTGCGCCGATTGCAGACATGAATTGCGTTCGAAAGCACTTGTCGGCCATCAAAGGCGGCAGGCTTGCACGGGCTGCGAGCCCCGCCAGAGTTGTGAGCCTTGTTATTTCAGATGTTCCGGGCGATGATCTGGCGGCTGTTGGTTCTGGCCCGACGGTTGCCGATCCCACAACATTTGACGAGGCGCGCGCCATCATCACGAAATATGGGATTGAGATTCCGGCTGCTGTGAAGCGTCATTTGGAGGCAGGGGTTGATGAAACGCCGAAGTCTCTCACAAATACTGAAACACATCTCATTGCTTCGCCACAGAAATCCCTCATGGCTGCGGCTGCGGTTGCGCGCGGGGCTGGGGTTATGCCGCTGATACTTGGTGATTCA
>JANMHO010000057.1:0-2232 GCA_031375195.1 Rhodobiaceae bacterium | reverse complement strand
GCCGCCCTCTGCGAAATATTGGGCGCGCAAATCGCCATGCAATCCAGGACTTTTTCTGCTTCGGACAAAATCCTTGTCCCCGCGATGATTGATCCCACGCGATAGCCTGTCAGCGCGAAGACCTTGGAAAAACTGTAGAGCTGCACAAAATTGTCCGGCCAGTCCTTCTTTGCAAATAGATTGTGCAGCGGGTCCGGCGAGGAGCGAAAATCCTTGTAGGTTTCATCAATGATCAGGGCGATGTTTGCCGACTTTGCCAACTCATAAAAACCGTCAATAATTTCAGCAGGATAGATAGCGCCGGTCGGATTGTTGGGTGAACAAAGAACAATGGCCCGCGTGTTCCCGTCAATCAACGCGGCCGCATCCTGTGGCAGGGGATAGGCCCGCTCCCCGGCAAAGGCCGGGACCAGGCGCTTTTCCACGCCCAGCATGTCCAGCCACATCTGGTGATTGAAGTAATAGGGCGCTGGCAGCACAACATTGTCGCCCCGCTGGGCCAATGCCATGATAGCAGCACAGAAAGCCTGATTGCAGCCCGATGTAATCGTTACATTCTCTGGTGTGATCGCCCCCTGATAATCTTTCGCCATATGCTGGGCCAGCGCGTCCCGCAATTCCGGAATGCCGCTGATGTCCGTGTAAAGGCTGGTTCCTGGCACCATCGCCAGCCGCGCAATTTCGGCTTGCAGCGATTCGGCGGGAGCATAGCTGGGAACCGCCTGGCAGAGGTTCAGCAGCTCGCGATTGCGAAGGCCCGGCCTCACCCAGCTCATCGCCTCCGCTATCGGAGGTGTGTCCACCCGTGAAATATAAGAGGAAATAGAGACGGGCATCTGCCAGAATTCCTTCCAATTTGTAATACACCACTGTTTGCTGATATCGGCTTGGAATTTCAAGCGATTTCAGGCAATAGAGAGCGGAACACAGGTTAAGGCGAATATAGATGACAAAAGCGATCCGCATCGAGAGGGCCGGTGGTCCGGAAGTAATGAATCTGGTTGATGTGGATCTGCGCCCACCGCGAACAGGCGAAGTGCGTGTCAGGCACACAGCCATTGGCCTGAATTACATCGACACCTACCATCGCTCGGGACTCTATCCCCTGAGCATGCCGGTTGGGCTTGGCCTTGAGGCGGCGGGTGTCGTTGAAGAATTGGGGCAGGGCGTCACATCTTTGAAAGTTGGCGACCGCATCGCCTATGGCAATGGCCCCATCGGGGCCTATGCGGGGGCCCGCAATATCCAGGCCGCGAAAATCATAAAGATACCAGACAGCATAAGCGATGAAACCGCCGCCGGAATGATGCTCAAGGGCATGACTGTGCGTTATCTGCTGCGCGCCACTTACAAAGTAAAGCAAGGCGAAACCATACTTCTGCACGCGGCGGCTGGTGGCATCGGACTCATCGCCTCCCAATGGGCCAAGGCGCTGGGCGTCAACGTCATTGGCACCGTAGGCTCGGAAAACAAAATAGCAACTGCCAAGGCCCATGGCTGCGCGCACGTGATCAATTCATCTACCGAGGACGTGGTGGCGCGGGTCAAGGAAATCACCAGTGGCAAGGGTGTTCCCGTGGTCTATGACGGCGTTGGCCAGGCGACATTTGCAACCTCGCTGGATTGCCTGACCCCGCGTGGGCTTCTTGTAAGCTTCGGCAACGCATCGGGGCCCGTGGCGCAGTTTGATCTTGGAATGCTGGCCAGCAAAGGCTCTCTCTATGTCACCCGCCCGACGCTGGGTTCCTACGTGTCAGACCCCGAAGAAATGGCCGAAACCGCCGCAGACCTCATCGACATGGTGCAATCGGGCAAGGTAACGATCCCGGTGCATCAGCGCTACAACCTCTCCGACGTCGTGCAGGCACATCGCGATTTGGAGGCGCGGAAAACAATTGGAGCGACGGTGCTGCTGCCAGGGAAAATGGACAGTTGAATATGAGCAATTTGAAACCCGCCGCCAAGCTTCAGGCAGGGTCGTACGTCAAGAAGGTGCTGGGTGAACTATCGGCGCTCAGTGTTGCCGGCAAGCTTGAAGAGGCTGAATCCAAAGCCCGCGAATTGCACAGGCAGTATCCGGACAGGGCCGATGTGAATGACGCGCTGTCGCTGGCGCTTGTTGATCAAAAGAGGCTGGGGCCCGCACTCCCGTTTGCGGAATACGCCGCCAAGGCGGAACCGAAGAATTCCGCTTATCTGGTAAATCTTGGCCGGCTCTATATGGAATTGGAG
>JANMHO010000034.1:0-18526 GCA_031375195.1 Rhodobiaceae bacterium | reverse complement strand
GTGAATAACCGTTTGACCGTGGAAGCCGATGACATCAATCTTCGCTGGGCTGGCCTTTAGAAAATTGACGACAGCATCGGCGTGCCACTCCACGATTGCCGCTTCCGCGTTGTCAAGGCTCGCGGGTCTTTCCTTGCGGTGTTTTAGAACCTTGGCATCCTCCAAAGCGGCGCGCAGGATTTTCCGCTGATCATCAGAATAGGCAAATGTTTGCGAGGGGCCACACTCGACGGCATTTTCACCATCGGTGCGGACAAGGGCCACGTCGATGCCATCCAGCGAGGTGCCGGACATCAGGCCTAGTGCGGTTGTTAGTTTTGACACCGGATTATCCCATGCTATGAGCTTGCCTATCATGAGCGCTTATAAATCAGAATTTCTCAATACGCTTGCAAATCGTGGCTACATTCACCAATGCTCGGATGCGGCTGGCCTTGATGCCCTGGCCGCCAAGGGCGGCGTCACAGCCTATATCGGCTTCGATTGCACCGCAAAGTCCCTGCATGTGGGTTCGCTCGTGCAAATCATGCTGCTGCATTGGGCGCAAGTTCATGGGCAGAAAACCATTGCCCTCATGGGCGGCGGCACCACCCGCGTGGGCGATCCTTCAGGCCGGGATGAGAGCCGGAAGCTTCTGACGCTTGAAGATATTGAGGACAACAAGGGCGGCATACAGGAGGTGTTCAAGAAGTTCCTGCGGTTTGGCGACGGACCAAAAGACGCCATCATGGTTGATAATGCGGAGTGGCTGGTCAAGCTCAACTATCTTGAAATGCTGCGCGAAGTCGGGCGGCATTTTTCGGTTAACCGCATGCTGGCGATGGATGCCGTGAAACTGCGGCTGGAACGCGAGCACGAGCTGTCATTCATCGAATTCAACTATATGGTTTTGCAAGCCTATGATTTTGCGGAGTTGGCGAAGCGCTATGGTTGCAATTTGCAAATGGGCGGCTCCGATCAGTGGGGCAATATCGTCAATGGCATTGATCTTGGCCGGCGCATGGGAACGCATCAGCTCTATGCGTTGACGACGCCGCTCATTACACTGGCCTCGGGGGCCAAGATGGGGAAAACCGCGAACGGAGCTGTTTGGCTGAATGCTGACATGCGCTCGCCCTATGATTACTGGCAATTCTGGCGCAATACAGAAGATGCCGATGTGGGGCGTTTTCTAAAACTTTTCACAACGCTCCCGACGGCGGAAATTTCCAGGCTCGAAGCCCTTGGCGGTTCTGAAATTAACGACGCGAAGAAGGCGCTGGCCAATGAAGCAACCGCCATGTTGCATGGCCGCAAGGCTGCCAAGGAAGCCGCAGAAACCGCGCGCAAGACTTTTGAAGAAGGCGCGAGCGCCGCAGGACTGCCAACACTTGAGCTCGATCTGACCGTAGGTGTTGGGATTCTTCAAGCAGCAGTTCTGGCTGGTTTTGCAACGTCAAACGGCGAGGCGCGCCGATCCATTCAAGGAGGCGGAATTCGCGTCAACGATATTGTTGTAAGCGATGACAAGATGCAGCTCACCGTTGGAAACCTCGGCAAGGATGGCGTGATCAAGATTTCAATGGGCAAAAAGAAGCATGTTTTGATTAGGCCTTCGTGAGGCCTGATCAATTGTCATTGTCCCGTTTTACCCTTGTCGGTTTGCCAGACGCGTCAAACTCAAAGAATTTGCGGAGAATACCCGGCGCCAGGGCTGAGACGGGGTTGACCTGAAATTTCGGCTTGGCCATCGTGCCGCCCATCGCGTAGGCCAGCCCAAATATGCCCTCGCCTTTTCC
This sequence comes from Rhodobiaceae bacterium, assembly GCA_031375195.1. Lineage (GTDB taxonomy): Bacteria > Pseudomonadota > Alphaproteobacteria > Rhizobiales > Aestuariivirgaceae > Aestuariivirga. The sequence goes on along the minus strand of JANMHO010000034.1, from coordinate 16,748 downwards.
GCCCGTGAGGATTGTGCCAAGCAGGGGGATATTGCCAACAAACGAATTCAGGCCATAGGCCGGAATAATGGTCCCGGTGATATCTATGGCACCGTCCGACTTGCGGATTACGCCTTCGGCGGTTGCTCCCAAATCATTTCCTCTTATGAGTGAGTCACCAATCCGGACAAATTCGCTGTCTGCCGTAAAGGGCACCGTCAGTCGCTTGAAGGAAAGGCCGTCGCGCCTTTGGCCTGATTTCTTGGCCTTGCTGCGATTATCAATCTCGGCGATTGCCGATTCATTCTGGACATCGAATTTGCGGATGATCAATTGGCCATTTTGGATGGTGGAATTGAGTTTGCTGGTTAACGTTGCAGAAAGCTCAAGCTGGCCACCTGAAACTTTTGAATAAAGATTTGCCGCTCGTAAGGCCGCTCCAGCGTCACCGGAGTCTATTTTCAGCAATCGGCCCTTGTCCGCGGGACGAACATGCACGGCCAATGGTGAACCGGAAACAAACTTGCCGTCAATTTCAACGGCAGCCATCAAACCGTTGCTGATAGCCAGGCTCGCGGAAACGTCGGTCAGGACTTCACCCCGGTGCGCGTAAATGCGGTCCAGTTTTGCGGTGATATTCAAATTCTGCTTGCTATCAGTCTTTCCGTTTCCTTTTGGGCCGCTTGAGAACACTGACTTGATGAGCGTACGCGCATCGAAGGACTTTCCGCCAATGGCGATGGCCTGGCCGCCTTCAATCGGTTCCAGCGTCATGGTAAAATTGCTTTCGTCGCCAAGCACGATCTGGCCGAAATTGGCGGATTTCAATGCGCCATCCTGCGCCAGAACAACATCACCTTTAATGCTTAAGCCTGGTCCCTTGACGACCAGGTTCTCAACCCTTCGGCCAGTATCGGGACTTGAACGATAAGTGAAGGTCGCCGTTGTATTGTCAGTCGGAGGCCTAATCCACTTTATTGCGTCAACCTGGATCTCTGCCTTCGACAAATCCGCCTTCACTTGCATGGTGGTGTTGCCCTCGCCAATGCCTGTAATCTCAGCGGAAACCTTGGCTGTTCCCTGCAGGACAGTCCCGAGTTTTAGGCCCAATTTGTCGCGGGCTTCGTCATCGAGTTCAGCAATCAAGGCGGTGACCGGCTGGGCGTTTGGGCCGCGCGCCCGTTGCCATGATATTTTTGCCGGGAACCCGTTGATTTTTATGGGACCTTCAAGTTTGGTTCCCTGCTGATCGGAAATGACCGTGATTGCGCCTTCAGTCAAATCAATGTTGGGCACAACTTTCTGAATGCCGGCGTTGGCAATCTTTATGAGGGCGTTGGTCTCCACCCGATCGCGCGGAACGTCTTTGATAAGCGGCAGGCGGATATCGATTTTTGCAGTTGCCTCTCCACTGATATCCAGCGATGCCATTTTACCGGTGTTCAGGAAACTGAGGCTGGGTTGGGATGCAAGTTCCATAAGCTCTCCGGCGCCTGCCGTCAGATTCAAGGCGATTAGGCCAGGCACTTCGGTTGCCAGAAGACTGTTCGCCTTGAACGTGGATCGCCTGACTTGAACAACGCCCTTGGAAGGCAAGTCAATACGTCCAGACTCGACATTCAATTCAAAACTATCACCGCGCAAATGGGCGGAGCCAGATGCCGCCTTGAGAGTTGGCAAGGTCTTGAAATAATTTGAGTTCACATCTGACAACGAGAATTTGAAATCAATATTGTCATCGGGGAGAAATTTTTGACGCTGGGCCTTGGCCAGGCCGTTGGGAGGAATATTGATGCTGAATACGCCCTCGGTCATGCGCCCCGATTTGATGTTTTCGTTCACCCATGCTCGTGATTTGGGCGCCACTATCGGCGGCCAAAGTTTCTTCAGGAAATCGGCCGAGACATCGCGCACGCGGCCTTGCAAGCTAATTCCTGCGGATTCCTCTCCGCCTGTCAGCTTGCCGCGCATGCGAACTCCAGCATTGCCGGACATGACGACAAGATCGCTGATATCCAGTGTTGCGCTATCGATTGAAGCGCTTCCTGCAAACTCCACCTTGTCGACAAGCACGGGGTTCTTGACCGTGCCCTGCGTATCGACGCTGACATTAGTTGCCTTGAGTTCTATTTTGAGATCGCTCAATCTCCCGTCAGCGGCCCTCACTGGATCGACGCGACCAGTGAGCTCCGCCTTGGAACCGCCAACAAGAATAATTGAATCGATAATATTTATGCCGCCAGTCTCCGCATCATAGTCAACGCGCAGCGCGCCTTCATCAATAACAATTGGCTGGGCGAGAAAATCCGGCAGGCCCAGCACGCCGGCAGCGGCTGCCAGTTCGGCTGAACCGGACATCACAACGCCAGTGTCGCTGATTTCCATCTCGGCGTGGCCCGAGAGGGGCACAGCCACCTTCGCAAACTGGGCCAGCGCGAAAATCTTGTCTGAAACATTGGCAGGAACCAGATCATCAATGCGGGCGCTGATGGCAAATGATCTGGATTCCACTTTATAATTGGCGGAAAATTCAGTTTTCCAGAATGTCGGTCCACTGGCGACAGTTGCCTTGGCAAAAATGACGAAGCCATAGGGCATTCTTCTGAATGTCAAATCGGCTTCGGGCGCTGTCCAGTTGGATTGGTTGGCTTCATCAAAGAACTGGATTGAAGCTCCCGAAATTCGAATGTCTTCAAGTGTATTTGCGCCCGCGCCCGGCGCGGTTCCGGCCAGAATATCGATGACCGATTTTGCGGCGGCTTCCGGCAACACGGGAACCTGTTCAGTTTCAACCCCATTGTCTTCAACGGTCGCATCCATGGTCACGGATTCATCAACGGGCGCTGGCGGACTGCCAAAACCCAATGTCAGTTCGCCACTGAGCTGGCGTTTGACAAATATCCGTGAACCGATGAACTCCAGACTCTTGGGCACAAATGTGCCAATCAGCAATGGGCCGGTTTCAAAGCTTATCGCAGCTCTGGAAGACCGCGCGATATGGTTGCCATTCTGGTCAAGCAAGACCAAGTCGCGGAGGCGGAATTGCGGAACGCCAGTCTTGTCATCAAGTTCAAACAGGGCCCCCCTCACCTTGACTGACATTCCGGTAAGAGATTGATTTATTTCAGTTTCTATTCGCCTTGTCAGAAAGTCTATGGACACTGGCCCGTTCGACAAGCGCCAAAAGAAGGCCGCCGCGACAACAACCAGAAATCCGGTGATCGAGAGCGCCGCAATCAAACCTATTCTGACTATCTGCTGCCGCAATGATCCGTCGCCCTAACTTACTGCCTGCTCATTCGAAGAACAGGCCGGAATCAGCCTTGATGAAAGCAAATCCTATCCGCTTTTTAAAAAATAAAACCAGTTCTTCGCGTCTTTGGCCAGCAAACATGGGCTAAACAAAGGCAATTGTGGCTGCGCATTAACCTATTGCAAAGCGCCGCCAACGGTCTATTTTACCCTAAATCCTCCATGACAAGTGCAATTCTTGCAGTTATATTCGCGAGAATGCAATCAGGTGATCAGTCCTGAAATAATTGGCAAGCACAGAATGATTTTTAAGCGCAGCAAACCCACGGCAAACGGCAGCGACAGCGCCCATAATTCGGGCCCGTCGATCATTTGCCAGGATGTAACCATTGAAGGCAATATCACCACCAATGGCGAGCTGCATATTGACGGCACAATTTATGGCTCCATCAGGGCCCACTCCTGCGTGATTGACCTCAATGGTTTCGTGCAGGGTGATATCATGGCTGACGATCTTTTCGTGCGCGGCCGCGTGATCGGGCCCATTCGCGGCGCCAATGTGAATATCTATGCCGGCGCCCAGGTTGAGGGCGACATTCTCAACGAAACCATTTCCATCGAGAACGGTGCCAATGTCTACGGCATGGTCAGCCGGATGGAAAGCCCGATGGCGGATTTCCTGGCGGAGCCGACGCCCGATGAAGAGAAGAAGCTTTTTCCCTCTGCGGACCTGACGTTCGCCAAGGACACTGCTGCGCCGGAGAAGGCGGAGGCAAGCCCGCCGCCAAAGCTTGCAAAGCCGCTGTAATATCCCACAATTGATAAAACAGTTTCCGTATTGGAATGAAGTTCAGCGCCAGATCGCCGCGACACCTTCAGGAATTATGGTGACGCTGCCCATGGTTTCCCCAAACTAAAATATCCTACTCAATATCCTCAATCGCCTCATTGCTGATGCCCTGGATGCGCTTGGCCAGTGAAGCCTGGATGAAATCGTCCAGGCCGCCGTCAAGCACGGCGTCAGGGTTGGTGCTGGTGAAGCCGGTGCGCAGGTCTTTGATCAGTTGATAGGGTTGCAACACGTAAGAGCGGATTTGGTGGCCCCAGCCGATGTCGGTTTTCTTGGCGTTGACGGCGTCGGCTTTCTCCTGCTGCTTTTGCAGCTCGAGTTCGTAAAGCCTCGCCTTTAGCATTTTCCAGGCGGTGGCGCGGTTTTTGTGCTGGGAGCGCTCGGCCTGGCAGGCGACGACGATGCCGGTTGGCTGGTGGGTGATGCGGACAGCCGAATCTGTTGTATTGACGTGCTGGCCGCCAGCGCCCGAGGCGCGGTAGGTGTCGATCTTGCAATCGCTTTCATTGATCTGGATGTCAATGTTGTCGTCGATGACCGGATAGGCCCAGACGGAGGCGAAGGATGTGTGACGCCTGGCATTTGAATCATAGGGCGATATGCGCACCAGGCGATGCACGCCGGATTCGGTTTTCAGCTTGCCATAGGCGTTGTGGCCCTTGATTTCGAGGGTGCAGGATTTGATGCCGGCTTCTTCACCTGCGTGCTCGTCAAGCACCGACACCTTGAATTTGTTCTGGTTGGCCCAGCGGGTGTACATGCGCATGAGCATGGAGGCCCAGTCCTGGCTTTCGGTGCCGCCGGCGCCTGCGTTGATTTGCACGTAGCTGTCATTGCCATCGGCCTCGCCGGAGAGAAGGGTTTCAAGCTCCTGCTCGGCCACATCGGCTTTCAGCTTGGCGAGCGCCTTCTCGGCTTCGGCGACGATGCCCTGGTCGCCCTCCAATTCACCGAGCTCGATAAGGCCCACGTTGTCCTCGATGGTTTGTTCAAGCCGCAGAACCGATGAAATGCGCCCCTCCAAATCCTGGCGCTTGCGCATGATGTCCTGCGCTTTCTGCGGATCGTTCCACAGGGCCGGGTCTTCAGATTTGGCGTTCAGTTCGGCGAGTTGGCGGATGGCTGCATCCCAGTCAAAGATGCCTCCTTAGCAGCCCGATGGACTGCTTCATCTCTTCAACGAGTTTGCCGATTTCTGCGCGCATGTCTGGAAAACTTTCAGGTGGGTTGCTTGGCGCTCAATAGAGGCCGCCAGTGCCCGTCGTCAACCCGTCCTCTTCGCCTGTCCCGTCAACTGTCTCTTCCACTTCAACTGGTGGCACCAGTTCGACACCTTCGCCAGGCGCTGCGTTCTCGATCGCCGCAGCCAGTTCCTGGCCAATGATGGTGGTCGATTCAGGCGGCTCATCGCCAGGCTTGAAAGCTTCCAGAATGACGCCTTCCTGACCGAAAATGGCCCGCTGGCCGGTGGCGGCATCAATGGGGATGAGTTCGATGGCGCGGGGCACACGGAATGGCGTTGCTGGCTGGTCACGGAGCGCCAAACGCATGAAGTCAGCCACGATAGGGGCTGCCAATTCACCGCCCGTGCGCTTCCTGCCCATGGGCTTGGGATTGTCATATCCCACATAAACACCCACGGCCAGGTCTGGCGTGTAACCGATGAACCAGGCATCCTTTTCTTCGTTGGATGTGCCAGTCTTGCCAGCCACAGGCTTGCCCACGGCCAAAACCTTCTTGCCAGTGCCGCGCTGGACAACGCCTTCCATCATCGAGGTGATCTGATAGGCCGTATAGGGACTCATGACCTGTTCGCGCACGTCGGCCAAATCAGGTTCTTCACTGCCAACCGCATAGGTTTCCTGCTGGCAAGCGCTGCAGTCGCGCTTGTCGTAACGGAATATGGTGCGGCCATGGCGATCCTGCACCCGGTCGATCAGGGTTGCCTCAACTTTCTTTCCGCCATTGTCGAAGATGCTGTAGGCGGTGGTCATCTTCATCAATGTCGTTTCACCGGCACCCAGCGCCATCGAGAGATGGGCCGGCATATTCTCGTAAATGCCCAGGCGCTGGGCAAGGTCCACAATCTTCGTCATGCCGAGATCGGCCGCCAGGCGCACGGTCATGGCATTGCGCGATTGCTCGATGCCGCGCCGCAGTGTCGACGGGCCATAGAATGTGTTCTGATAGTTTTTGGGCTGCCACACCTTGCCATCGGCCAGCTTGTATTCAACCGGCGCATCGAGAACAACCGATGACGGCGTGTAGCCATTGTCCAGCGCCGCCGCATAGGCGACGGGCTTGAACGATGAACCGGGCTGGCGCTTGGCCTGCACGGCGCGGTTGAACTGGCTGTTGCCATAAGAAAATCCACCCACCATGGACAGCACCCGGCCCGTGTGCGGGTCCATGGCGACCAATGCGCCCTCAACATCAGGCATTTGCACGAGATGCCATTTGCCTTCGTCAGTGCTTGGGGCCACATAGACCACATCGCCTTTGGCCAGGACATCGGTGGCATTCACAATTTTGGGGCCAAGACTCGTGCCATCTTCATATTTGCGGGCCCAACCCATCAGCGCAACGGGAATGGTTCCGGTTTCACGGGCCTCTTCAAGCTTGCCATCAGCCAGAAGCTTGGGCTGCATGCCAACCCTTGCTTCCGTCTCGCTGATTTCGAGAACTGTCGCCAGCCGCCAGGGAGCCACGTCGCTTGGCACTTTTATCTTTGCCAGCGGCGTCCCCCAATCGCCATCCGTATCAATTTGGCTCAGCGCTCCACGAAAGCCGCGCTTGCGATCAAACGCAATCAGCCCACGGGCCAAAGCCTGCCTGGCGAATATTTGCAGCTTGGGATCAAGTGTGGTGCGAACCGAAAGCCCGCCCTTGCCGAGCGTATCCTTGCCATAGAGATCAATCAGTTCGCGGCGCACTTCCTCGGCAAAGGATTCAGCGGCAAAGAGCTGGGCCCCAAAGGGACGCGGGCTGATTTCGAGCGGCTTCTTGCTGGCCTCATCAAGCTCTGCCTGCGTGATGTAGCCGTTCTCATACATCTGCTGCAGAACCCAGTTGCGCCGCTCAATGGCGCGCTCCTTGTGTTTGAACGGATGATAGTTGTTGGGCCCCTTTGGCAGGGCCGCGAGATAGGCCATTTCCTCGAGGTTGAGTTCGGTTAGTGACTTGCCAAAATAATTGAGGGAAGCGGCTGCGATGCCATAGGAGTTGAGGCCCAAAAATATTTCATTGAGATAGAGTTCGAGAATTTGATCCTTGGTGAATGCCTTCTCGATGCGCTGAACGATGATAGCTTCGCGCAATTTGCGTGTTACTGTCTGCTCATTGCCGAGAAGAAAGTTTTTGGCCACCTGCTGGGTGATGGTGGAGGCGCCAACGATTTGTCCCTCGCGCCCCAGCTTGATCATGGCATAGCGAAAGCCCGCTGCCGCAATGCCGCGCCAGTCAAGGCCGCCATGCTCATAGAAGGTTTTGTCCTCGGCCGAGAGATAGGCGTGGATCAATCGCTTGGGCACCGAATTGATGGGAACAAAAAGCCGCCGCTGGTCGGCGTATTCCGCCAGCAGCGAGCCATCGGCGGCGTGAATGCGCGTCATCACCGGCGGCTCGTAGGAGGCAAGCTGCTTGTAGTCAGGCAGATCCTTGGAGACGTCGTAAATCACAAGGGCAAGAGCTACGGACAGTGCGAGAAAAATTGTGAACCCTGCAGCGAATAACCAACCAATAAATCTCAGCATCGTTCGATTTCTGACCTGATTCCGTTTCTAACAACTGCCCGGCAGCCAGCGCGATAGCACAGTTTCCCGCGTGGCCGCAAAGCATTTGCTAGGCCCGCAATGTGGCCAAGGCTGGGCAGGCTTTTCAATTGGAATTTGAAGCCAGTTCAGTGGAAAAATAATTGTCGACGGCGGTGGCGAAGGCCTTGGCGATTTTGTTGTGCCAGGCCGGAGAAGTCAGCAATTTTTCATCGGCCTTGCTTGAGAGATAACCGAGCTCCAGCAATACTGAAGGAACATCTGGAGCCTTCAATACCATAAAGCCGGCTGACCGCATTGGTTTGCCAGTCATCAAAGTGAGGGGCTTGAGCTGGGCCACGGCCTTCTTGGAAAACAACACCGCGTGGTTTTTTGATTCCCGTTGCGTGAGGTCAATCAGGATGTCGGTGATTTCCTGGTTTTCTGTTTGCAGATCCAGTCCGCCGATGATGTCGGAGCGATTTTCCTTCTTGGCCAGTTCTTCTGCTTCGGCGTCAGACGCCTTGTCGGACAGGGTGTAAATCGTGGCGCCCCGCACGTCCTGGCCTTTCACCGTGTCCGCATGGATGGCGATGAACAGGTCGGCTTTTGACGTGTGGGCCATTTCAACGCGCTGCCGCAGATTGATAAATTTGTCGGTGCCGCGCGTCAGCAGCACCTTGTAATTGCCAGTGGAGAGAAGCGCCTTGCGCAATGCCAGCGCAAATTCCATCACAACGTCTTTCTCCTTGGTGCCCTTGGGGCTTATGGCGCCAGGATCGATTCCGCCGTGGCCGGGATCGAGGACAATAACCTTGCGATTGTGCATTGAAACCGGTGGCTCGATACTGGCTGCCGCGACTTCACGTTCCGGTTGTTCCACATCCGCCAATTCCGCCAGTTTTTTCTGATCTTTGCTTTGTTCGGCCTTGAATGACTTGGCGAAGGCTTCTTCGGTGGTTTTGACCAGATCAACCACAATCCGGGCCGGCCGACCGGCCTCCGGTTCCACCAGGAAGGATTTTTCGATCAGTACCGGGCCCTTGGTGTCGATGACGATGCGGGATTTGCCCCCCTCCAATACGCCGTAGCGGTATTCTGTTACCAGCCCCCGCACCTTTCTGCCGATGCCAGGGGGTAAATTGAAAGTCATTCCCGGTATGTCAATGATGACACGGTAAGGGTTTGGCAGGACATAAACGCTGTAGCTCACTGGTTTTGAGACATCGGCCACGAAGCGGGTTCGGTTGTCATCGCCGCCCACCCTTGCCCCCGTTGTCACCGCATCCGCGATGCCGAAAGAAGACTGCAACCCTATGAAAAAAAGGCATAAAATTGTCAAGCGCTGGGCTCCGGAGAAATGCGCCAAGCATCTCGCCCAAGCCCTTCCCGCCTGTGGCACGCCTAAAATCATCCTGCCCTCAACAACCGTCGCCAATGTTAATCGGCCTATGGTTAACTTAAAGTTTCCTTAACGGCCCGCTTGCGTCCTTTTATCATTGCGACCTTGCAATATGGGGCCGGGCTCCTTAAACAAGGGGGGTCTCTTCGGCATACTCGATTCAATCGTTTGGGTTGCAAGAGCAATAATTTCGCGCCCGGAGGGTCCGGAGAACCAGTTGGTTTACCCCTTCATGTCGCGTTGTAGTGGGGTGCCTTTGTAAGGCGCTTAGCGTTCCCTGCAGTTTTGGAAGACTGGCAGCGGGTTCGCAAATGAGTTTAACCGTTCGGGCCGTTGTGGCTTGGGCAAACATAAATGTGGGTCATGGTTCAAAACATCCTGAATGCGCCTCATGCAGCTGAAATCTCAGCACACGCAGGGTCGTACGCATCAGGGGACGTGTTGAACTGGATCAGGCCCTTTTCGCGCCGGTCGGCCCGTAAGGCACTCTGGTTTCTCATGTCCGGACAAGGGACCATTGAAGCCTCACCGCCAATCCGCGCTAGGGAAAGAAAAACATGGGCAGCAAAATGCTCATCGATGCCACGCATGCCGAGGAAACACGCGTTGTCGTGGTCCGTGGCAACCGCATCGAGGAATTCGACTTTGAAAGCGCTGCGCGCAAGCAGCTAAAAGGCAATATCTACCTGGCCAAGGTGACGCGGGTTGAACCGTCGTTGCAGGCGGCGTTTGTGGAGTATGGCGGAAACCGCCATGGCTTCCTCGCCTTCTCGGAAATTCATCCGGATTATTATCAGATACCAGTGGCTGACCGTCAGGCCCTTTTGCGCGAGCAGGAAGAGGACGAAGCCAATGAACGCGATGATGATGACGACGACGACAACCGTGGGGAGAATGGATCGTCGGAAGCTGCGGCACCATTAGAGGCTGCCAGTGATGAGCCACAGATTTCATCAGATGTTGTCGAAAGCGATGATGATCAAGATGAAGCCGAACAATCCGGGGACGACGAGCAGCCGGACGAAGTGGCTGAGGAAACCCCCGACGCAAGTGAGGCGCCAGCCATCGGCGAGACCGGTGAAGGTGTTGTGGCTGTGGAAGAGGATGCGGAAAGCCAGAAAGTCGAGTCTATAGGTGCTGAGGATGCGCTGGAGGAAGTGCCCCGGCGGCCACGCCGGGCTCCCCGCCGCCAATATAAAATTCAGGAAGTTATCAAGCGCCGTCAGGTGATTTTGGTTCAGGTTGTCAAGGAAGAGCGTGGCAACAAGGGTGCGGCGCTCACCACTTATCTTTCACTGGCTGGACGCTATTGCGTTTTGATGCCCAACACCGCGCGAGGCGGCGGAATTTCCCGCAAGATAACCGATGCCGGCGACAGGCGCCGCCTCAAGGAAGTCGCGCGTGATGTGGAAGTTCCCCATGGCATGGGGCTTATTGTGAGAACGGCGGGCGCCCAGCGCACGCGCCCGGAAATCAAGCGCGATTTTGATTATCTCATGCGGCTGTGGGAAAATGTCCGCGATTTGACTTTGCACTCAACGGCTCCGGCGCTGGTTTATGAGGAAGGCAGCCTCATCAAGCGCTCCATTCGTGATCTCTATACGAAGGACGTTGAAGAGGTTTTCGTGGAAGGCGAGGCGGCTTACCGCGAAGCCAAGGACTTCATGAAAATGCTGATGCCTTCCCATGCCAAAAACGTGAAGCTCTATAAGGATGCGCGGCCGCTGTTTTCGAAGCATCAAACCGAAACACAGCTGGATGCGCTGTATTCACCCACCGTAACACTGCCGTCAGGTGGTTATATTGTAATGAATCAGACCGAAGCCCTGGTTTCAGTCGATATCAACTCGGGCAAGGCGACGCGCGAGCACAATATTGAAGATACGGCGCTGAAAACCAACCTTGAGGCATGCGATGAAATCGCGCGGCAATTGCGGTTGCGCGATTTGGCTGGCCTTGTGGTCATTGACTTCATCGACATGGAAGAGAACCGGAACAACCGCTCGGTTGAGCGGCGTTTGAAAGATGCGTTGAAGAACGACCGGGCCCGCATTCAGGTTGGCCGGATCAGTCACTTTGGACTCATGGAAATGTCACGGCAAAGACTGCGCCCTGGCATTCTGGAAGGTTCATCGCGCACCTGCCCCCATTGCGAAGGCCGTGGCATGGTCCGCTCGATTTCATCATGCGGACTTTCGGTGCTGCGCGCCATTGAAGAACACCTGATGAGCAAGAAGACGGAACATCTCACCGTGAAATGCTCGCGTGAGGTTGCCTTCTATGTGCTCAATGAAAAGCGCGATAACCTATTGTCGATCGAGCAGGCTTACGGCATTTCCGTATTCATCGTTCCAAGCGACGACATGAAGGGTTCGCAGGCCGTTATTGAGCGGGCTGGCGAACGCAACATTGTCATTCGCAAGCCTCCGCCATCGGTTAAAATTGATTCAGCTTTTGAGGAAGAGGAGGATGAAGAGGCCGTTGAAGAGGTTGAAACTGATGTTGAAGAAAGTGCTGAAGCTGAAGAATCCCGCAGTGAAGCTGCGGCGGATTCTGAAATTTCAGAAGATGGCGCTGATGACGGACGCGGCAAGCGGCGCAGGCGTGGACGGCGCGGTGGAAGACGTGGCGGCCGTGACCGGGATGACAAGCCAATATCCGCCAGCGAAGGCGGCGAAACTGGCGTGACCGAGGTTGCTGACCATGATGAGGTGGCCTCAATTGGCGGCGATGCGGAAACTTCTACCGATGAAAACGCTGAAGGTGGAAACACCGGGCGTGGATCAAAACGTCGGCGTGACCGGTGGGGCCGCAACAGGAATGGCCGCAACAGGAATGCCAATGAAGGTGAAGCATCTGCTGAAGCGCACGCGCCGCAGGCCGAGCGCGAAACAGTTGTGGCAGCACCTCCCGCAGCAGTCATCGAAATTCTTTCCAAGCCGGTTGAAGCGCGGAAATGGCAACCACCTGCCCCCACGGTGACGCCTGTCGAAGCACCCAAGCCAAAAGCCGGCTGGTGGAGCAAGCGCGGTTAGATTCCGGGCCTCAAACTCGCCGCATTTGAACCTGAAACAGCGGTTTTATATGCGGCGAATTCTTCTATTGAGTGAGAGATGATTCGAAACCTGATAGCTCTTTGCCTGGCAATATCTGTGGCGCTCACAACCCTTGTGGCGCCAGGCGTTGCCGCAACCAGAAAAAAGCAACAAGGCCCTTCCCTGCCCCTCATTCGTGATGCCGAGATTGAGGGACTGTTGCGGCTTTACACTAAGCCGTTGTTTACAGCGGCAGGCCTCAAGCCATCGGCAATCCGGGTTTACATTATCAAGAACGACAAGATTAACGCCTTCGTGGCCGATGGGCAGCGCCTTTTCGTCCATACTGGCCTGCTCTCGCGATCCAAAACGCCCAATGAGTTGATCGGTGTCTTGGCCCATGAGACGGGACATATCGCGGGCGGGCATCTGGCGCGGATGGGTATTGAGCTGGACAAGGCCAGCACCCAATCCATTGTTGGCATGCTGATTGGTGTTGCAGCCGTTGTCGGCGGTGCCGCGAGCGGCCAACAGGGCGCGTCGCAAGCAGGCCAGGGCATCATGATGGGTTCGCAAAGCTTCGCCCAGCGGGGCTTTCTATCTTACCAGCGCAGCATGGAGGCTTCCGCGGATCAGGCGGCGCTGAAATATCTGAATGCCACAGGGCAATCCACCAATGGCATGCTCTCAATGTTCCAGACGCTGGCGAACGAGTCGCTCGCCTCGCTGGAAAACGCTGATCCTTACCTGCTGTCGCATCCCATGCCGCTGGACCGCATTCGCAACCTGGAAATCGCGGCCAAGAAATCCGCCTATTTCGAAAAGCCCGACAAGCCGGAAATCATGCTGCGCCATGAATTGATGCAGGCAAAACTCTCTGGGTTTCTGGATTCGCCGCAATTGGTATTTCAGCGCTATCCTTCGAAGGACAACAGCCTTCCAGCGCGTTACGCCCGCTCAATCGCCATGTTCCGCAAAGGCGACACCAAGAACGCTATTCCCCTGATCGACAGCCTCATCAAGGACTTGCCGCAAGACCCTTATTTCTGGGAATTGAAAGGGCAGGCCTATCTTGAAGGTGGACAACCTGCGAAGGCGCTGGCGCCATTGAAGCAGGCGAGCAAGCTGTTGCCGAACAATGGCCTCATACAGATCCTCTACGCCCAGGCGCTGATTGCGACGGAAAACAAGGCCAATGCCAGGGAGGCCGTGCGGTTGCTCACCATTGCCAGGAAATCTGAACCGGATTCCGTTGATGTCTACAAGTTTTCCGCCATGGGCTATGCGCTGCTTGGCGATATTCCACGCGCCGAATTGGCGACGGCCCAGGCCGCCATGGCCCTTGGCGATACGGCGTTGGCGGCGGAAAAAGCCAAAATCGTCATGAAACAATTCAAGCACGGCACGCCGGAATGGTTCAAAGCCAACGATATCGTGAACTTTACGACCAAGCCCTAGGATTGACCTCGCGCCATATATTCGGGCAAAAGGGCAGATAAATTATGAGGATGACCATGCGCAATCTGCTTCTTGCCGTTTTGATGATTGTGGCTTTTGGTTCGCACGCCCAGGCGGCTGCTTTCACGCCGGATCAGCGCCAGGAGATGGAATCCATCATCAAGGATTATTTGATGGCAAATCCGGAATTGCTCCGGGAAGTGGGCAAGCTGTTGGAACAGAAGGAGAAGCTGGCAGAGGAGGAGCAGAGAAAAGGCGGCCTGGTTTCCAACGCCGAGCAGATATTCCGTGACAAGGCCGACTTTGTTGCCGGAAATCCAAAAGGCAGTGTGACCATGGTTGAGTTTTTCGACTACAACTGCGGCTGGTGCAAGAAAGGGTTTCCTGAGGTGATGTCCTTGTTGGATACCGACAAGGACCTGAGATTCGTCTTGAAGGAATTTCCGATATTCGGAGAAGATTCCGAATATGCCGCCACGGCTGCCATCGCCGCAACCAAACAGGGAAAATACTGGGAGCTGCATGTGGCCATGTTTCAACATGAAGGAAAGCTCGCTAAAGACTCTGTTGACGAAATTGCCACGGGACTTGGCCTGAACATGGAGCAGCTCAAAAAGGACATGGAGGATCCAGCAATTGCCGACATTCTGGCGCGCAATCGCAACCTGGCGCAGTCCCTTGCCATCAATGGCACACCAGCTTTCATTATTGATGACAAGCTGGTTCCCGGATATCTGCCAAAGGATGAGTTGGCCGCTTCCATCAACGAAACCCGTGAAAAAGGCTGTTCTCTTTGTTGAGAACGGCGCGCGCCGCTTCCATGTTTCATGGCCCCGGCATATAAGAACACTCAGCATTAGATTCTGATGGCGGGCGCATGAAACCGATTTACATTTTGAATGGACCAAACCTCAATCTTCTGGGCCAGAGGGAACCGGGCATCTATGGCCCTGGCACACTAGCTGACCTGGAGCGGCGCTGCGCGGCAAAGGGAAAATCACTCGGGCATGTCACCGTTTTCAGGCAGACCAACACGGAAGGCGAAATGATTGACTGGATCCACGAGGCGCAAGACAAGGCTTCAGGCATCATAGTCAATGGTGCGGCCTACACACATACGTCGGTTGCCCTGCATGACGCGCTCAAGGCGGTCAATTTGCCGACAATTGAGGTTCATCTTTCAAATATCTACAAGCGCGAACCTTTCCGTCACCACAGTTACATTTCACCTGTTGCCCACGGCGTCATTTGCGGCTTTGGTGGGCAAAGCTATGAATTGGCGCTTGAAGGCCTGTCCAATATTCTGAAATCAACGGGAAAGGGGTAAATAGATGCCCTCGAAGAAGAGTCCATCCACGCGCGCGCCGGCAAAATCTTCCAGTCCCGAATTGGACCTCATTCGCAATCTTGCGAGCATCCTGAATGACACGGGACTTTCAGAAATTGAATTGGACCAGAAGGGCACGCGGGTTCGTGTTTCCAGGACATTAACTGCCTATGCGACCGTGGCGTCACAGGCGACCGCGGCGCATGTGAGCGCCCCGGTTGCTGCCGTTGTGGTTAAAGCACCCGACGCTGACCACGCGGGCACGGTGAAATCTCCGATGGTGGGAACGATTTATATGGCCGCTTCTCCCGGAAGCGCCAATTTCATTGAGCTCGGGGCTGAAGTCAAGCAGGGACAGACCCTGCTTATCATCGAAGCCATGAAAACCATGAACCAGATTCCCTCGCCTGTATCGGGCAAGGTCACACGCATTTTTGTTGGCAATGGCGATCCGGTTGAATTCGGCGAAGCCCTTGTGACGATCGAGTAAGCGATGTTTGACAAGATACTCATTGCGAACCGGGGCGAAATCGCCCTGCGTGTGCTCCGGGCCTGCCGCGAGCTTGGCATCCAAACGGTTGCTGTCCATTCAACGGCGGATGCGGATGCCATGCATGTGCGCCTCGCTGACGAAAGCGTTTGCATCGGCCCGCCGCCTGCGCGCGACAGCTATCTGAACATTCCGGCCATCGTTTCGGCCTGTGAGATCACCGGGGCCGAGGCCGTGCATCCCGGTTATGGATTTCTTTCCGAGAACGCCAAGTTCGCTGAAATCCTGACGGAGCATGGCATCAAGTTCATTGGCCCGTCCGCCGATAATATCCGCACCATGGGCGACAAGATTGAGGCCAAGCGCACCGCGAAGGCTTTGGGCATTCCTGTAGTCCCAGGCTCCGAAGGCGGCGTATCTGACGTTTCAGAGGGCAAGCGCATCGCCCGGGAAATTGGCTATCCCGTCATCATCAAGGCGACGGCCGGCGGCGGCGGGCGCGGCATGAAGGTCGCCCATAGCGAATCCGAGTTGGAAATTGCGCTGAACACCGCGCAGACCGAGGCCAAGGCGGCCTTCGGCAATGAAGAAGTTTATATTGAAAAATACCTCGTCCTGCCGCGTCATATCGAAATTCAGGTTCTGGGCGATGGCCAGGGCAATGCTGTTCATCTAGGCGAGCGCGATTGTTCGTTGCAGCGCCGCCACCAGAAGATTTGGGAGGAAGCCCACTCCCCTGCGCTGAATTCTGCGCAACGGGATCAAATCGGTGACCGTGTGGCCAAGGCCATGGCTGACCTCAGCTATGAAGGCGTTGGCACGATCGAGTTTCTGTATGAAAACGGCGAGTTCTATTTCATTGAGATGAACACGCGGCTGCAGGTTGAGCACCCGGTGACAGAGATGATTACCGGGCTCGATTTGGTGCAGGAGCAAATTCGCGTCGCAAGCGGTTCCAAATTGCAATACAAGCAGGCCGATGTTACTTTTTCCGGTCACGCCATCGAATGCCGCATCAATGCGGAAAACGCCAAGACTTTTGTGCCTTCACCGGGCCGGGTTGATGCCGTGCATTTTCCTGGGGGCCTGGGCGTGCGGGTCGATTCAGCGCTTTACGCGGGATATAAAATTCCACCCTATTATGACAGTTTGGTGGGCAAGCTGATTGTGTTCGGCAAAACCCGCACCGAATGCATGATGCGCCTC
>JANMHO010000022.1:0-5069 GCA_031375195.1 Rhodobiaceae bacterium | reverse complement strand
GGTGCATGAATTTTCAACGTCAAGAAGGATTGAGGTTCGCACGCCACTCTCGTTGCGGGACGCCGCCGCACAAGAAACATTTGCGGCATTGGATGCGGATGCGGCAGTTGTGGTGGCTTACGGCTTGCTGCTGCCGCGCGCAGTTCTGGATGCGCCGCGATTGGGATGTTTCAATGTCCATGCTTCGCTGCTGCCGCGCTGGCGGGGCGCCGCGCCGATCCAGCGGGCGATCATGGCTGGCAACACGGAAACCGGCGTCTGCATCATGCGGATGGAAGAAGGGCTTGATACGGGGCCGGTATGCCGGAGAGGGCGCATTGCCATCCTGCCGACGACGACTGCGGGATCGCTGCATGATGACCTGGCCGAATTGGGTGCGCGGCTGATGTTTGAAACGCTTGCGCAACCATCTATCACGTGCGCTGATCAAGCCGCTGCGGGTGTGACTTACGCCAGGAAGATTGAGAAATCTGAAACGCATATTGATTTTGCAAAGCCTGCCGTTGAAGTGCGCAATCATGTTCATGGTCTTTCGCCCTTTCCGGGGGCGTGGACGGTGGTGGGCGGTTCACGGATCAAAATTCTGAATTGCGAGGTATTGGAGCAGTCTGGTGCTGCCGGCGTTGCTCTGGACGATCAACTTGTTGTCGGCTGCGGTGTTCACGCTCTCAGGCTGGCCAGATTGCAGCGCGAAGGCAAGGAGGCCATGGATGCAGGTGAGTTCTTGCGCGGGTTTCCGGTGCCCGCCGGCTCCAGGTTTTCCTGATGCCCCGTTACAAACTCACGATTGAGTATGACGGTTCCGCATTTTACGGCTGGCAAATTCAGTTGAGCGCCGCCACTGTTCAAGGCGTTCTCACGGATGCCATTGCGCAGATCAATGGCGAACCCGCGATGGTGCAAGGCGCCGGGCGCACAGATTCCGGGGTTCACGCGCTGGGGCAGGTGGCGCATGTGGATCTGCTGCGGGAATGGGACCCCTTTGTGTTGAGGAATGCCATCAACGCCGGAGTGAGGCCCCACAAGGTTTGCGTGATATTGGCTGAACAGGTTCCGGACACATTCAACGCGCGGTTTTCGGGAACCCGGCGGCATTATCTCTACCGTATCCTGAATAGGCGGGCGCCGCCAACGCTGGCCGCCGGGCAGGTGTGGTTTGTGCCTGTTGATCTTGACGCCGAGGCCATGCACGAAGCGGCGCAGACTTTAGTCGGGCACCATGATTTTTCCACCTTCCGCGACAGCCAATGCCAGGCGCAATCGCCGATGCGCACGCTTGATCGGCTGGATGTCAGCCGCTTCGGCGAGTTCATCGAAATCCGCGCGGAGTCGCGTTCGTTTTTGCACAGCCAGGTGCGTTCCATGGTGGGATCGCTCAAACTGGTGGGCGAAGGCCGGTGGTCACCTAAGGGCATGAAGGCTGCGTTGGACGCAAAAGACCGGGCAGCGTGCGGCGTTGTGGCCCCGGCTGACGGGCTCTACCTGGTCAAGGTTGATTATTGAAATAGGCTTCGATGATGCGGCCATAGATGGTTTGGGTGGCGCGCAGCTCATCGATCGATATGCGCTCATCCACCTGGTGGATCGTTGCGTTGGTGGGGCCGAATTCCAGCACCGGGCAGTAATTTTTTATGAAGCGGGCATCAGATGTTCCGCCCGAGGTTGAGAGCCTTGGCACCAGCCCGGTTTCCTGTTCAACCGCATCCTGCACAAGCCCCACGAAGGCACCCGGTTCAGTGATGAAGGCTTCAGCACCTTCGCTCGATGTGACACTCCACTTCCCGCCCACATCCTTCTTCACGGCTTCTATCTGGGCATCCACCCATTCACGCAAGGTTTCGTAGGTGTGCTCGGTGCTGTAGCGGATATTGAATTTCGCAGTGGCGCGGGCTGGCACTACATTTGCCGCAGTGTTGCCAACCTCAATCGTGGTGACGGCCAGTGACGAAGGATCAAAATGGTCGTTGCCGTCATCGAGCTTGGCGTTTGATATCCAGTCAACAAAGCGGGCCAGCTTCGGAATGGGATTGTCGGTCTTTGACGGGTAAGCCACATGTCCCTGGACGCCTTCCACGGTCACCACGAAACTCAGGGAACCCCGGCGGCCAACCTTGATGGTGTCACCCAGGGCATCAACGCTGCTTGGTTCGCCCACCAGGCAATGGTCTGGAATGTGGCCATGGGCCTTCATCCATTCCAGAACCTTGACGGTGCCATTGATGGCGGGGCCTTCTTCGTCGCACGTTATCAAAAAGGAAATGGAACCCGCTTGCTTTCCGCTGTGATTCACATAGTCCACCGCAGCGGCTGCGAAGGCCGCGACCGGGCCTTTCATGTCAGTGGCGCCGCGGCCATAGAGTTGGCCGCCCTTTATCTCCGCCGCGAAGGGATCGTAGGTCCAGTCGGCCTCGTTGCCTGGGGGCACCACATCCGTGTGGCCAGCAAAGCACAGGTGCGGCTCGGTGGCGCCGATGCGGGCGAAAAGGTTTTCCACATCGGGCGTGTCCTTGTCCTTGAAGATCAGGCGCTGGCAGACGAAGCCATTGTGGCTGAGCAGGTTTTCAAGGACAGTCAACGCGCCCGCTTCATGGGGCGTGACAGACCGGCAGCGAATGAGGTCTTGCAGGATTGCGACGGAATCGATGGGTGTATTTTTCATGGGCGCCAGCATAGGGCAAAATAATACGCCCGGCGAGATGGGCCGGGCGCAATATCAGGCAATCGGGTCATTGCCGTAATTGTTCGGCCCGTCGGTTCCGCGCAGGAAACCAAGCTCAACAAGTATCCAGATAGCGCCGACTATCGGAACCAATATGATAAGGGTCCACCAGCCGGATTTGCCGCGATCATGCCAGCGCTTTGCGTACAGCGCCAAGGATGGGTAGATCATGATCAAAGACACTATGCCACTGATAATGCCAAATCCGCCTTCTGCAGACATGGTTCCGAATATCAAATCGAGTATCGAGGCAACTATACTGATGGCAATCATCACCACTATGCCTAACCAGAACGGTTTTCGGTTTATGCGCCCATCAAAACTCGTAAATAGATACTTCCAGTCCATGGTTTCCTCCTCGGCGAATCGCCTTCACAGCCCCCAATCGGGACTATTGCGAAGAATCAGGGATTCGAAAAGAGGAAACTAATCGCGCAGCAAATCGTTGATCGAGGTTTTGGAGCGGGTTTTTTCATCGACGCGCTTGACGATGACGGCGCAGTAGAGCGAGGGGCTGGGCGTGTTGTTGGGATAGTTGGGCTGCGGCAGCGAGCCTGATACCACCACGGAATAGGGCGGCACATGGCCCATGAAGACTTCACCGGTGGCGCGGTCGATGATCTTGGTGGATTGGCCGATGAAGACGCCCATTGAAATGACCGAGCCCTCGCCGACGACGACGCCCTCGACGACTTCTGAGCGGGCGCCAATGAAGCAATTGTCTTCAATGATGGTGGGGCCTGCCTGCATGGGTTCAAGCACGCCGCCAATGCCGACACCGCCCGAGAGATGCACATTCTTGCCGATCTGGGCGCAGGAGCCCACAGTGACCCAGGTATCAACCATGGTGCCCTTATCGACATAGGCGCCGAGATTGACGAAGGATGGCATGAGAATGGCGCCTGGCGCGATGTAGGCGGAATGGCGCACGATGCAGTTTGGCACGGCGCGAAACCCGGCGGTTTTGAATTTCTTCGCCGTCCAGCCGTCAAACTTTGACGGCACCTTGTCCCACCATTTTGACTTGCCTGGGCCGCCGCCCATAAGCGCCATTTCATTCAGGCGGAATGACAGGAGCACGGCTTTCTTCAGCCATTGATGGGTGACCCATTTGCCATCAATCTTTTCGGCGACGCGGGCGGCGCCGGCGTCGAGTTGCGCCAGCGCGTATTCCACGGCCTTGCGGGTTGGTCCCTTGGTTTTGAGGTTGACCTTGTCACGGGCTTCCCATGCGGCTTCGACGATCTGTTGGGCATTCTTCACGGGGTTCTCCCTAAACTATTCAAAAATCCGGCGAGGTGATTGGTCATGTGGTGAACATAAGCCGGCTTGTCAGCGCCGTTCAAGACATGGGCATCGTGGTTGTCGTCCGATGTGATCAGCACGGTTGTCATGCCAAGTTCATGGGGCGCTTCAAGATTGCGCGCGATATCCTCAAACATGGCTGAAGTCCTGGCGCGAATATTGGTGCGCCTGATAAATTTTTCGTAAGGCCCGCGCTGGGGTTTTGGAATGTAATCGGAATCCACAATGTCAAAAATATCCGTGAAGTGGTGGGCGACGCCCAGGCGCTGCAAAACGCTTTCGGCATGGGCCACGGTGCCGTTGGTGAAAATGAGTTTGCGGCCCGCCAACGCATTCAGGGCCCGATCCAGCGCCACGTCAGCGGGCACGGGTGCGTAGTCAATGTCGTGGGCATGCTGGAGGAAATATTTTGGGTCCACTTCATGTTCCACCATGAGCCCTCGCAAGGTGGTTCCGTATTTGTGGAACAGGCCCTTTTGAATGGTTCTGGCCTCAATGGATGGAACGCCCAGAATTTCAGAAACAAGTCCCGTCATCTTCCTGTCGATCTGGTCGAACAGGCGGCACGAGGCTGGATAGAGCGTATTGTCGAGATCAAACACCCAGGTATCGATATGGTCAAAGCCTCTCATACACCGGCCCTTGAAACGCGGGTGCCCACGCCATGGGGGGTGAGCAATTCGAGAATGACGGAATGGGGAATGCGGCCATCCAAAATGATGACGCCTTCGACGCCGGATTCAACAACGGCTGCGGCGCTTTCCACTTTTGGAATCATGCCGGCGGTGATGGTGCCATCGGCGATAAGGCCTGCGATGTCGGATAGTCTGAGCTCGCTGATGAGGTTTTTGGTTTTGTCGAGAACACCTGCCACATCTGTGAGCAACAGCAGGCGCTTGGCCTGGGTCGCGGTGGCGATGGCTCCGGCCGCCGTATCCGCGTTGACGTTGAACGTATCGCCGTTCCAGCCCACGCCGATGGGCGCGATGACCGGGATGGCATCGCTCTTCATGATGGTGTGCAGGATTTCGGTGTTGACGCGGGC
>JANMHO010000084.1:0-1791 GCA_031375195.1 Rhodobiaceae bacterium | reverse complement strand
TGGATTTGAAATCTTCCTGCACTTTAAGCGGCAAAGGGCCGCCGCCCGATACACAGAACTTGAGTGAGGCGAGGTCGTATTGGTCGAAATTCGGGACATTCATGAGAGCCGTAAACAGCGTCGGCACGCCGACAAGGGCCGTCGGTTTTTTGCGATGGATGAGTGACAGCAGTTTCGCCGCGTCAAACCGCGGCTCGAGCAGTATGGATCCGCCAACCGCCAGCGACCAGTTCATGATGCTCGTCATCGCCAGGGCATGAAAGAGCGGCAGAACGCCCACGGATTTGCTGTCGGGTGAATCAGCGACGTAAAACCAGCGCTTGCACTGCATCGCGTTGGCATAAATATTGGCATGGGTGAGAGCCGCTGCCTTTGGAATGCCGGTTGTTCCACCCGTATATTGCAGAACAGCAACGGCCGTCGCAGGATCAACTTGAACGGGGACAATTGCGCCATCATTGTTCAACAGCTGACGTTCATGAATGTAGCGCGCGTCTTTGGGAACAGCGGCAATATCGCGCCACCTGGCAGCGCGGAACAACAGGCCTGAAACTGGCGAAAGCTGCTCCGCCAGGGAACACACGATCAGGCGCCTCAACTTTGTGCGCTCAAACATCGATGCGAACTTGTGCAGCAGCATGCCAAGATCGAGTGTCACCATGAAATCCGTGCCCGAATCCACAATCTGGCGCGCGATTTCGTCTTCGGCATACAGCGGATTGTAATTCACGATGGTTCCACCGGCCTTCAGGCCCGCATAGTAGAAGATCACGAAGTACGGGCAGTTCGGCAGGAAAAGACCAAGTTTCATGCCGGGCTTGAAGCCGGCCAGCATAAGGCCCTTGGCGGCCCTGTCACTTAATGATTTGATTTCAGCGTAAGTGAAACTCCGCCCCCTAAATTCAACGCAAGGTCGCTTCGCATGGAGTTTTGCTGCATCGTCCAGCAACCTGTAGAGGGGGTTCGAGGGCAATTCGGCCGCCCAATCAACTTCCTTTGGATAGCTTTTCAGCCAAGGGAAAGTTGATAGATCAGCGGTATCTGCGGGACTTTTCCAGGACGCGCCAGCTGGCGTCCGTCCCGTCTTGTTTTTACGTTGTGGGTTTCTGCTCATGCCAAGGCCCAGTTCAACTTTGCGACATGGCCGTTGTTCACCAAATTATGTTCCCAAACTCCCGTGCCGTTCGACATGTTTAGCAAGACAGGATAAGATTATTGCGTATTCGCCATTACTTTCGTCAAATAGCGTCAGCAAGTGGTTAACGTCATTCGCTCCACCAAGAATACCTTTAGACAAACCAAAGAGAAACCATTGAACGACCGGCTGCCGGTTTGGCTAATACCAAGTTAAAGTGTTTCGATGGAACTGGATGTTTAAGACAGAATTAGGAAATTTGGTGGCTCATTCCAACCGAGTTCGGACTGTCCCCAGGCTAAAACTCAACCCGGTGCCATGACCAACGGCACTGCCACTCCGGCTGTGAACAGGAAATTTTTCGCCATTTCCCCCATGATGGATGGGAACGACAAGCCAAACAAATCAATAGTTTAAGAAGCGTCGTGTACGCTGCGTGTGCGGTGAGGGGCAGAACTTTCCGTCAAGTCACTTGAAAAGCTCCAGCAAAAAACCGACGACGCTAAATGGTTGCCTGACGAGTAATGCGTAGACAATGATCACCCAACGCATTTAAGCGCATCGCGAGCTCCCAATAGGCAGCCATTAAATGGACGAGGTTCGGCCAATCATTTGTTGGTTTCGACGCCATATTCCCGGCGGCACGCCCACGCATT
>JANMHO010000007.1:0-25207 GCA_031375195.1 Rhodobiaceae bacterium | reverse complement strand
ACCCGCCGCGCGCAATTTATCGAAGCCATAGTCGATGAGGGCCTTGCCCGCGACCTTGATCAGTGGCTTTGGCAGGTGATCCGTCAGGGGCCGCATGCGCAAGCCCAGGCCTGCGGCGAGAATCATGGCATGGGTTGCTCTCAAGCTCATTTTCGCGCCCCATCCCAAAGGGATGGAAAATGCTTTTCATACCACATTCTCAGGCCCGCGAGATCAGGGTGTTGCAGATTGCGCAGGAGATAGCGCGAAACCCGGGGCATGTGCTTGAGATAGAGATGTTTTCCGTCGCGCTTGGAAAGGCGCGCAAAGATGCCAAGTATCTTTGTGGCCCGCTGGGCCCCGAGAATGGCAAAAGCCTGGGCAAAGCCCTTGGCGTCAAATGGCCCTGCCGCTGTTCTCAGATCACAGTAATAGCCAAAAAGTTCATCGGCGAATTCAAATTCAACGTCAACCCGGGCATCCTGCAGCAGCGAAACCACATCATAGGCCGGGTGCCCCAATACGCAATCTTGCGTGTCGATGAGGCCGACACGGCGAAGGCCAGAGCGCTCTGGCATCCACAGCAGATTGGGCGAATGAAAATCCCGCAGCGTCCACACCGGTTTTTCCACTTCAACGCGGGCCATGAGCCCACGCCAGGTAGCGGCGAATTCTTCGGCGGCGGCGGCGCTGGGGTTGTCTCTTTTGATATGGGGCCAGTACCATGAAAGCAGGAGGTCAATCTCGATCGACAGCGCGTCAGAATCATATTCAGACAGGTGGTAAGTCGAACCACCTCGCAAGGGAACCGACCGTGGCCAAACCCTTCCGGCCATGTCAGCCAGAACTTCTATGGCTGCGCGCATCGGCTTCCGCATATCGCGGCCTTCGGCAGTCATTTTCCCAAACACATCATGGCCCAGGGATTCCATGAGCGCCAAACCATTTCCAAGGTCCAGGTCAAGGATTTCGGCGGTGCTGTAGCCGAGGCCAAAGAGATAGTCATTGATGGCGGCAACCGCGCTCATGCCCTCGGCCAGATGGGCGATTGCACTGTAGGTTCTGTTGTTTTTGACAATCGGCCCATCGGGGCGATTGGGCATGTCCATCAGCAGCACGGATTTTGAATCCGCTGTCAAGCTTTCATAGCGGCGGGCGGAAGCATCCCCCTCGAAAAAACTTCTTGCCCCGTTTCTGAACGCGGATTGCTTGACAAAATCATTGATCACGGCATTTCGCTCAAGATATGTGACCCAGCTCCCCTGTGCTTGCAGTTTCAACAGGCGGTTTTGGCCCGTTCCGGAAAATGAAATTCTGAGCCATTCGTCTGAAATGCCGCCTTCGAGCTTCTCCGGCCATTCGATCAACAGCACGTTGCTTGCAAGCAGGTCGCCCAGCCCCAGCTCTTCAACCTCTGTAGCGGAACGCAGGCGGTAAAGGTCCGCGTGAACGACGGGAACCCGCGTGCTGTCGTAGGCCTGGAGCAGTGAAAATGTCGGGCTGGGAATGTCGAAGTCCTGCTGGCCGCCTGCCAGGGCGCGAATGAACGCCCGCGCGAACGTTGATTTTCCCGACCCCAATTCCCCCGAAAGCAGGATGCATTGGCCAGTTCTCGCCCACAGGGAGAGTTCCGCAGCCAGGCCTTCGGTGGCGGCTGGCGAAGAAGATGCAAACTCAATAATCATTGCCGGAAAGCTTACGCGACACGCTTGGGCGAGTCTTGGCCAATCACCAAATCATATTGCGATTGCCGCACCGGCCCGGAAACCGGCAGGGTGCAGACGACGGTGGTTCCCTGATTTGGCTTGGAAACAAGCGAGACATTGCCGCCATGCAGCTCGGTGAAACTCTTGACGATCGCAAGGCCAAGCCCCGGCCCCCGGTGGCTGCCGGGCAGGGGTTTTGAGTGGAACCTTTCAAACACCTTTTGCTGAAACTCCGGATCAATGCCGCGTCCGGTATCCGCCACCCAGATCTGCACAAACGAGCCCGCCCGCCGTGCGCCCATGCGGATGTTCCCGCCGCGCGCCGAAAACCCGATGGCGTTGGAGAGGAGATTTGTCAGGATCTGTTCGATGCGCTGCGGATCGCCCACAATTTCAGGGGTGCCATCGGCGATTTCAATGTTGAGCGTCTGCTCCCGGTCAGCCGCCGCGGACGACAGTTTTGCGGCAACCGACTTGAGTGTGTCTGCAACATTCACATCCGTGAGCTTGAGCTCCATGGCCCCGGCATCGATTGCGGAAAGATCAATGATGGCGTCAATGATGTCTTTGAGGTCCTCCGATGATTTCTTGATATGCAGCACATATTCGCGCTGCTTTGGCTCCAGTTCGCCAACCAGCCCCAGGCCCAAAGTCTCCGCAAAGCCGAGAATGCTGGTGAGGGGCGTTCGGATTTCATATGAAACATTGCTGAGAAAGGAGTTTTTGAGGCGGTCCGCCGCCTCCAGGGCTTCCGTCCGGTCGCGCAAAGCCATCTCCATCTTGGCCGGGTCTGAAATATCCGAGAAAGTCAGAAGCGTGTTTCCATCGGGCAGCGGCGCTGAACTGTATTGCAGAATGCGGTCACTGGCGTTGAGGCGGCCACGCATGGCTTTGCGCTGTGATTCAAGTCCCGTGACTCCGAACTTGATTTCCTGCCAGGCAGCGCCCGATCCTCTGGTCGCGACGGGGTCATCCGCAAGCTGGTCAATATGCGGTTCCTTCAGCAGGAACTCCGGGTTGAAGCTCCAGAACTTGGAAAATGCCGGATTGAAAAGTTTCAACCGGCCATCGGAGCCAAAGAGCGCGATTGCTTCGTCGAGGTTATCCAGTGTCTCGCGCTGAACGCCGATCAGTTCATTATAACGGCTCTCGAGCTGAATCTCCTTCGTGACATTTTCATAAAGATAGGTGACGCCGCCGAACGGGTGCTGCTCGCACACCACATGCAGGGAGCGCCCGTCGGGAAGATACCACCAGCTTTCACGCATTTCGAGTGTTGTGTAGGATGAAAGCTGCCGCGCCCGCCAGTCGCGGTAGTTCGCCTGTTCGGGAATGCAGCGTTGCGAGCGAAGCCGGTCAAGAATTTCGCCATCGGTTGGCCTGAGGTCGAGCCATTGGACATCCAAAGGCCAGAGCTGGGCGAAAGCCATGTTGTAGAACCGCAATCGCTGGTCCGGCCCGAATATGGCGATTGCGGTGGCCAGTTTGTTGAGGGTTGAGGCGTGCGCCTTGATGTGCCGGTCGAGTTCCTTTTCCGTTTCTTCCAGCGCTGATACGTCAACCGCAAATCCGGCCTTGCCGTCCTGCAATCCGATTTCATGGATGTTGAGCGCCCGCATCGCGCCGGCGAACACCGCATGGGTCCGCCCGAGCAACCCGGCCTTCGGATCAGCCCTCGTCGCATCAATGCGCTCAAGTGCGGCGACCTCAATGTTGGACCTGAGGACGGCCTCGCTGTCCGGCATCTCGACAGCCTTGACATAGGCCCGGTTGACCCAGCTCAGCTTGCCATCCTTGTTGCGCAGCCATATGGGCAGTGGCGCTGAATCAAGCACGGCGCTCAGGCGCTGCACCTGCATGCCAAGCTTGCGGGCATCATAGTTGAGCTCGGTGATTTGCTGGCGCTCGCCCGAAAGCGGCCTGAACCGCAAAGTCGCCATGCCGCCGGCGGCGCGCCCATCCGCCTCGAGCAGCTCGTTGTATTTGGTCCTGACCCCGATATTAAACGCTTTGCCGGCCTCGCGCAGGGCTCTGATGCCGGTTTCAATCATACTGCTTGAATCGGCCTCAAGCCAGGCCGCGAAATCCAGAAGCTCATCAACTTTTTCCGGCACCGTGGCGCTGCCATGCATGTTTCCGATAATGCGCTTGGGCACATCCGTTTTCCCATGCCAGACAACCATGACATGGGCTTCAGCGGCAAAGGCTGACTCGGCCTCATTGAGACGCAGTTCCAATTCAGCAAGCCTTTGCCGCGCCCGGGATTCGCTGCGGCCCATTTTACGCAAGGCGATAACGGCCCAGAAGAAGACCGCCATGGCCCCGATTGTTATGGCGCTTGCGAATGGTTCGACAAATGGGCCGGCGTCCAAGGCCGCCAAGGCGGCGTCGCAGGATAAAAATATAGAAGAAACAAACGCTGCACCACGCACAGTTGCGTATTTCATGCTGCTGCCTGCCCGCATTCCATCTCCGGTCAAATACAAGATGTCGCCCGAATCACTGCGCACCCGTCCCGGCACTGGATATAGACTCAAAAACGCCGCGCCGTGAACCTACTTCTGGTTTGGCAGCGGCTGGCTAATAGCGGTAATATTCCGGCTTGAACGGGCCCTTTTGGGCAACGCCGATATAGGCCGCCTGGTCATCGCGCAGCGTCGTCAGTTTCACCCCAAGCTTTTCCAGATGAAGGCGGGCCACTTTTTCATCCAGGTGCTTCGGCAGCACATAGACTTCATTCTTGTACTTGCCCGTCTTGGCGTTGGTGAACAGTTCAATCTGCGCCAGCGTCTGGTTGGTGAAGGAAGCCGACATCACGAAGCTTGGGTGGCCTGTGGCGTTGCCGAGGTTCACCAGGCGTCCCTGCGACAGAAGGACAATGCGGTTGCCCTTGGGAAAATGCACCAGATCAACCTGCGGTTTGATGTTGGTCCATTTGAAGTTCTTGAGTTCAGCCACCTGGATCTCATTGTCGAAATGGCCAATGTTGCAGACAATCGCCATGTCCTTCATCTGCTTCATGTCATCAACGGTGATCACATCCTTGTTGCCCGTGGCGGTCACGAAAATATCCGCGTCAGCCACAACATCTGAAAGTGTCTGCACCGAGTAGCCGTCCATGGCCGCCTGCAGGGCGCAAATGGGATCAACTTCGGTCACCACGACGCGCGCCCCCGAACCCCGGAGCGAAAGGGCAGACCCCTTGCCCACATCGCCGTAACCGCAAACGACAGCCACCTTGCCAGCCATCATCACGTCCGTGCCGCGGCGAATGGCGTCAACCAGCGACTCGCGGCAGCCATACTTGTTGTCGAACTTGGACTTGGTGACGCTGTCATTGACGTTGATGGCCGGGAACGGCAGCTCGCCCTTCTTCTGCAATTCATAGAGCCGGTGAACACCTGTCGTGGTTTCTTCCGAAACGCCAATGATCGCGCTGCGAACCTTGCTGAACCAGCCGGGGCTGGATTTCAGGCGCTTGGCGATCTCGGCATAGAGGCACTCCTCCTCTTCGCTCTTGGGGTAGGCGATGAGCTTGGGATCGGTTTCAGCCTTGGCCCCCAGCAGAATATACAGTGTCGCATCGCCACCATCATCGAGAATCATGTTGGTGGGCTGATTGTCGGGCCATTCGAAAATTTTGGCGGTGTATTCCCAATACTCCTTCAGCGTTTCGCCCTTGAAGGCGAAAACCGGGATGCCCGCCGCTGCGATGGCCGCCGCCGCATGGTCCTGGGTTGAATAAATGTTGCACGATGCCCAGCGGATATCGGCGCCAAGCGCCTTGAGGGTTTCAATCAGAACGGCTGTTTGAATGGTCATATGGAGGGAGCCGGAAATGCGCGCGCCCTGCAAGGGCTGGGCCGCCGCATATTCAGCCCGCGTTGCCATCAGGCCCGGCATTTCAACTTCGGCCATGTCGAGTTCTTTGCGGCCCCATTCCGCCAATGAAATATCAGCAACGTGGTAGTCGTTAAAAGCGGCCATGGCGGAACTCCAGATTGTAAGATGATTAGTCTTGCTGAGCCTATAGCAGGCCAATTCCCGCATGGCAAGAATCACATAAAGATTTCTTTATATGCCCGGGGAGTAATTCCCAGGCTCCAGAGAAGTAATCGCGGGAGTTAGCCCGTTCAGCGGATTGGCTGGATTCCATGTCAATTTCGTTTCATAAAACCGTGTGGCCAGCGCATCATACATCAGCAGGCGCCCCGCCAGGCTGTCGCCAATGCCAAGGATTTCCTTGATCACCTCCATGGCCTGCATCGCGCCCACGATTCCGGGAAGCGCCCCAAGGATGCCAGCCTCTTCGCAGGCCGGAAACAGGCCGCGCGCCGGCAGATCGCCAATGAAGCAGCGATAGGTTGGCCAGGGCTCGCCCGAGGGTGATTCCTCATGGGGCTTAAAGGTCGAGATTTGCCCATCAAACTGGCCGACAGCGGCGGAAACCAGGGTCTTCCTGGCAAAATAGCAGGCGTCGCTCACCAGAAAGCGCGTTGGGAAATTATCGCAGCCATCAGCCACGAGATCATACTGGCTGACAACATCGAGCGCATTGGAAGCATCAAGGCGAAACGCATGCGCGATGATTTTTGGATGCGGATTGAGCGCGTTCAGCGTTGCTGTTGCGCTGGCGGTTTTCAGTTCTCCAACGCGCGAAGTTGTGTGGACAATCTGCCGCTGCAAATTGGAAAGGCTCACCACGTCATTGTCGCAAATGCCGATCGTGCCAACCCCCGCCGCCGCCAGATAGAGCAGCAGGGGAGCCCCAAGCCCGCCAGCCCCTATGACCAGAACCTTCGCATTGATGAGTTTCGCCTGCCCGGGGCCACCCACTTCCGGCATCACAATATGCCGGGCATAGCGCTCAAGTTCATCTGGCGACAAGGCCATCAGCAAACTCCCGAGGAGCCGAACCCGGCATCCCCCCGCGGGGTCTCGTCAAGTGAAGCCACCTCCGAAAGCCGGGCCATGGTCACTTCCGTGACCACCATCTGCGCAATCCTGTCTCCCCGCTTGATCACGAAATCAACCGATCCATGATTGATCAGCGGAACCTTGATCTCGCCGCGATAGTCGCTGTCGATGGTGCCGGGCGAATTCAAGACTGTCACCCCGTGCTTGACCGCAAGGCCCGAGCGGGGCCGCACCTGCGCCTCAAAAAAAGCGGGCAGGGCGATGGAAAATCCTGTTGGCATCAGCACGCGCGCTCCCGGCTGCAAGACGGCGTCCTCAGCCGCGCGCAAATCCATGCCCGCAGCGCCCGAAGTTTCATAGGCTGGCAGCGGCAAGCCGGCCCCGTTGGGCAAGCGCATGATTTGCACCGGCGTCACAGCTGCTCCGCAAGTCTGGCCATCAAACGCCGCGCCACATCCTGCTTTGTGGCAGGCCCCCAGCTTTCGACACCAGCAGCCGTGACCAAATGCACCCTGTTCTCGTCACCGCCAAAAACACCGCTCGCCTTGCCCACATCATTGGCAACGATCATGTCGCAGCCCTTTTGGCCAAGCTTGTCACGGGCATTTTCGATGAGGTTTTCCGTCTCGGCGGCGAAGCCCACAACCAGTTTTGGCCGTCGCGGCGACCGCTTGGCGATCGACATCAAGACATCCGGATTTTCCACAAACTGTAAAGTCGGAAGGCCATTGCCAGCCTTCTTGATCTTGTGCGTTGCCTCCTGGGCAACGCGCCAATCGGCGACTGCGGCCGCGAAAATTGCGATGTCGCAGGGAAGCTCGCGCTCACAGGCGCCCAGCATCTCCACCGCGCTCGTAACGGAGGCCAGCCGCACGCCAGCGGGCACTGCCAAATCAACCGGACCTGACACCAGCACAACCTCGGCTCCAAGCTGCGCCGCAGCGGCGGCAATGGCGTAGCCCTGCTTGCCTGAGGAATGATTTGAAATATAGCGCACCGGATCAATGGCCTCGCGCGTTGGCCCTGCCGTGATCAAGACTTTCTTGCCAGTGAGGGGTTGAAATTTCGGCGCCAGCGCCGCCTCAATGGCGCTGACAATCTCTGCGGGCTCCGCCATCCTCCCCGGCCCGAATTCGCCGCACGCCATTTCGCCTTCGTTGGGGCCGACGAGCAGCGCGCCATCCTGCTTGAGCCGCGCCAGATTGCGGGCCGTCGCCGCATGCGCCCACATGCGGACGTTCATGGCAGGCGCGATCAGCACGGCCTTGTCGGTCGCCAGCAGCGTTGTGGACGCCAGGTCATCAGCGTGGCCGCCCGCCATCTTCGCCATGAGATCAGCCGTTGCCGGCGCCACCACCAGCAAATCGGCCGCCCGCGATAGTTCAATATGCCCCATCTCGATTTCATCGGTGAGATTGAAAAGCTCATCGTGAACTTTTTCGCCCGTGAGGCTCGCGACTGAAAGCGGCGTCACAAATTCCTTGGCGGCGCGTGTCATGATCACCTGCACCCGCGCCCCGCCCGTTTTCAGCAGCCTGATCAGTTCCAGTGACTTGTAGGCGGCGATGCCGCCGCCGATAATCAGGAGTATGGTTCTGTCCGTGAGCTTCGACATGTGATCAGCCTACCAGATTTTCCGGCCTGCGTTAAAGCGCCAGTTTGAACGCGATGACCACCAGAGCCGCCGCGCAGGTGATGATGGCATAGCGCTGGAACCTGTTGGAATGATTTTGCGCCTTGGTAAATGAATTCAATGTGCCGGGGTCAAGTTTGACGCCGCCCGCCTGCACGATTTCATTAACCACATCGGGAAACATCAGCGCCAGCTTGCCGAACGACACGGCCCCTTCGACCGCACCCTCGATTTTTCCAACAGGCCCCAGTTTCCGCTCGATCCAGCTTCGCACCACCGGTTCCGCCGTGGCCCACATATTGAGGTCAGGGTTCAAGGTGCGCGCCACGCCCTCAACCACCACCATGGTTTTTTGCAGCATCAGCAATTGCGGCTGGGCCGCCATGTTGAATTGCCCGGTCACCTCAAAAAGCTGGGTCAGCAACCGGGCCATGGATATTTCATGCGCCGCCAAGCCGAATGTGGGTTCGCCAATCGCCCGCAGCGCCTGCGCGAAATCATTGGGATTCTGGTCGCGTAGCACATAGCCCGCGTCAAAATGAACCTGCGACACCCGCATGTAATCGCGCGTGATAAAGCCGTAAAGAATTTCCGCCAGAAACAGCCGTTCCTTTTCATTCAGCCGTCCGGTGATGCCGAAATCAACTGCGGCCAGTTTTCCGGCTGCATCCACAAAAAGATTTCCCTGATGCATGTCCGCGTGAAAAAATCCGTCGCGAATGGCATGCCTCAGGAAACTCTGGATGAGGGTATCGGCCAATGCCTTGAGGTTGAATCCCTTGGACTTGAGCGCCGCAATGTCGGAGAGCGGCGTTCCCTCAATCCATTCCGTTGTCAGGATTTGCCGCGACGTGCGCGCCCAATCGACCTTCGGCAAGCGGAAATCCGTTTCGTTTTCGGTGTTCTGCGCCATTTCGGAAATGGCCGCGGCTTCCAGCCGCAAATCAAGTTCAAGCTTCATCGAATGCTCAAGCATGTGGACGGCGGCAACGGGCCGCAGGCGCCTCGCCTCGCCCGAAAATCTTTCCATCATGCGCGCCGCGAACGCGAAGCTCTCGAGATCGTCGGCAAAGCGCTTCTCAACGCCGGGCCGCAATATCTTGACGGCGGCATCAACGCCTTCAGTTGTCCGCGCCCGGTGCACCTGGGCAATGGAAGCAGCCGCGACTGGCTCGCCAAATTCCGAAAACAGCCCTTCGACGTCCTTGCCGAGATTGGCGCGAACGGCAGCGCGCGCTTCCGCCATGCTGAAGGGCGGCAGCTTGTCTTGCAGGAATCTGAGTTCGAAAGCCCGCTTCACGCCGATGATATCGGGCCGCGTGGCCAGGAATTGCCCGAGCTTGATGTAGCTCGGGCCAAGCGAAGACAGGGCCGCCGTGATTTGTGACTGGGCATCTTCCGCAGGTGTTGCCACGCCAGCCCGCGCGATTGCCAAACCCGTTCGGGCAACCCATGGCAGTTCGGCGACCTGCGGGCCTTGCATGAAAAAACTGTAGCGCGCCAGGGTTCGCCCAGCCCGCAGCAGCCGCCAGATGCTTTTGGCGGTCGCGATCATCAAATGCGCCAACCCGAATGGATGGCGACGATGCCCCCCGAGAGATTTCGAAAACCGGTCCGCGCAAAGCCAGCGGCATCAATCATCGCCTGGAACTGCTCCTGTTTTGGAAAGGTGCGGATGCTTTCGACGAGATAGCGGTAGGGTTGCCCGTCGCCGGTGACCGCCTTGCCGACGGCTGGAATGACGGTGAAGGAAAACGCGTCGTAGGCTTTTTGCAAAATTTCCGCGTCCACATGGGAAAATTCCAGGCACACAAACCGCCCGCCCGGTCTCAAGACCCGGTAGGCCTCAGCCAGCGCCCTGTCGATATGGGTCACATTGCGAATGCCGAAAGCGATTGTATAGGCGTCAAAACTCTTGTCAGGGAAAGCCAGGCTCTCGGCATTGCCGACGGTAAAGTCGCAGCACTGCGCCAGTCCCTCCCGCAGCGCCCGGGCTTGCCCCTCGCCCACCATCTCCGGTGAAATATCGGCGATTGTCACACGGGTGCCAGCGCCCCCGGCGCGCGCGATCCGAAAGGCGATGTCGCCCGTGCCGCCAGCCACATCCAGCACA
This sequence comes from Rhodobiaceae bacterium, assembly GCA_031375195.1. Classification (GTDB taxonomy): domain Bacteria; phylum Pseudomonadota; class Alphaproteobacteria; order Rhizobiales; family Aestuariivirgaceae; genus Aestuariivirga. Next base: position 14,859 of record JANMHO010000007.1, on the reverse strand, counting down.
TGGAACGCCCTTGAGCTTCGTGGCGGATTGAGAAGTGTCACGAAATCATCCTTCCACAGCCGGTGCAGGCCTCCAGACATCAGGTCGTTCATCTGGTCATAGCGCGCGGCGGCCTTGGAAAAGACCTCGTTCACCAGCCCCTGCTTGTCCGCCTCGCGGACGTTGCGAAAGCCAAAAGCCACATCTTTTTCAACAGGTTCAGCCATGATGGCCGACCTTAAACCAAACCCCTTAAAACTTCTATTGCCACTCTGGCCGCACCAACCCTATGAAGTGTGCGCCATGCCGGAGCTGCCAGAAGTTGAAACCGTTATGCGGGGGTTGACGCCCGTGCTCATGGGCCGGCGAATTGCCAAGGCCGAAGTTCGAAGATCGGGCCTGCGCTTTCCCTTTCCCGCGGATTTTGCGGCGCGGTTGCAAAACCGGCAATTCACCGGTCTCCGTCGCCGCGCCAAATATATCCTGGCAACCCTTGATGATGGCAATTGCCTTCTCATCCACCTCGGCATGACGGGAAGGTTCACCGTCCTGAACAAATCCGCAGTTCCCGATTCTTTGGGTGAGTTCTATTACCATTCCGCCGAAACAGGGTCCGGCGCCCATGACCATCTGGTGCTCACCCTCGACACTGGAACCCAGGTTGTTTACACCGACCCGCGCCGCTTCGGCATCATGGACCTGTTCCATGAGTCAGAAAGCCAAACCCACAAGCTGCTGAAGGATATAGGCGTTGAACCCCTTGGCAATGAATTCAGTGGGGCCTATCTGGCAAAGCATTTCAAAGGGAAATCAGCGCCCCTCAAATCGGCTTTGCTGGATCAGCAAATCATTGCGGGCCTCGGCAATATCTATGTGAGCGAAGTCCTGCACCGCGCGGGCCTCTCGCCCAAACGCGCCGCCAAAACCCTGGCCGGCAAGCGGGCTCAAGATATCCGGCTGGACCACATTGCCCGCCATGTGCGGGAAGTTCTGGGCGAGGCAATTCTTGCAGGTGGCTCCACCCTGCGGGATTTTGCCGGCGCTGACGGCAATGAGGGAGCATTCCAGCAAAGGTTTGCCGTCTATGACCGCGCAAATGAAAATTGTGTGAAGCCCGGTTGCCACGGTGTCATCCGCCGGATCGTGCAATCCGGCCGGTCGACCTTTTATTGCCCGAAATGCCAGAAGTAGAAAATCAGACGGGCCTGACTTCACTCACTTCCGGCACAAAATGGCGCAGCAAATTCTCAATGCCATGCTTGAGGGTGGCTGTGGAACTCGGGCATCCCGCGCAGGAGCCCTTCATGTTGAGATAGACCACGCCTTCCCTGAAACCATGGAAAGTGATGTCGCCGCCGTCCTGGGCCACCGCCGGGCGGACCCGGGTCTCGAGCAATTCCTTGATGGTGCTAACAATGGCCGTGTCAGCCTCGTCAAAAAACTCGCCGCTGTCTGGCAGGCTTTCAGTCTTTTCGCCCATCAGCATCGGGGTGTTTGATAGATAATGGTCCATGATGTGGCCGAGAATGGCGGGTTTCAAATGCTGCCATTCGCCGTGGGCTTTGGTCACCGTGATGAAATCCTGCCCCAGAAATATCCCGGAAACACCTGAAACTGTGAACAATTGCTGGGCCAGCGAACATTCGGCGGCCTGGTCGGCGGCGCGGTATTCCCGCGTTGAACCCGGAAGCACGGGCTTTCCCGGAATGAACTTGAGGGTGGCAGGGTTGGGTGTGGCTTCGGTCTGAATGAACATGATTTATCCTCTGGCCACTATATAAGCGCAGTCTGGAATCATTTCAAACTTTGACTTGCGTGCAGTATGGGATTCTGCAATCTGAAGTAGAATTTAATCCTATGACCTCTGGAGGTGCCCTGGGCCGGAATCAACCCCTCTCCGCTAGCCCCTAGCCCGCCACGCCTGGAACACGCTGTAGGGTGTCTTGAATAAGTTTAAAAGCCTATTACGGTTTATAATCCCAAATACTCTTTCCCGCTAGGAAACCACAAATCCGGCGATTTTCCTCACCTCCCGCATAATGGGCCTTGCAATGGCCCGGGCGCGCCTCGAACCGTCCGCCAGAATCCCTTCAACATGGCCGGGATCCGCCTGCAATCGCTTGGTTTCCTGGCCAATGGGGCCAAGCCTGGCAACCGCAAGTTCAGCCAGCGCATCCTTCAGTTTGGAAAACTGCCCCCCGCCGAACTGGGCCAAAACCTGGTCCACCGAACTCCCGGCCAGCGCCGCGTAAATCCCCGTCAGGTTATCAGCCTCCGGCCGCCCCTTGAGGCCAGCGCTTTCCGATGGCAGGCTGTCCGCATCCGTCTTGGCCTTGCGGATTTTCCGGGCAATGGTGTCGGCGTCATCGGTCAAATTAAGCCGCGACAGGTCGGAAGGGTCCGACTTCGACATTTTCTTGGTTCCGTCCCGGAGCGACATCACCCGTGTGGCGGGCCCTATGATAAACGGCTCCGGCTGCGGGAAGAAATCACCCTCATGGCCTGCCTCGCGAATGGCGTCGGCGAAATCCAGATTGAATTTCCCCGCGATGTCCCGCGCCAGTTCCAGATGCTGTTTCTGGTCCTCGCCGACCGGCACATGGGTTGCCTTGTAAGCCAGGATGTCGGCCGCCATCAGATTGGGATAGACATAGAGCCCGACGGAAGCCTGTTCCTTGTCCTTGCCGGCCTTTTCCTTGAACTGGGTCATCCGGTTCAGCCAGCCCATGCGCGCCACGCAATTGAATATCCAGGCAAGCTCCGCGTGCTCGGGAACCTGGCTCTGGTTGAAAATAATGGAGCGCGCGGGATCAAGCCCGCAGGCCAGATAGGCGGCGGTGACGTCGAGGATGGCCTTGTGCAGCTCTTTCGGGTCCTGCCAGACAGTGATCGCGTGCATGTCGACCACGCAATAAATGCACGCGTGGGTTTCCTGCAATTTGATCCAGTTCAGCATGGCGCCCAGATAATTGCCGAGGTGCAAATTGCCCGTCGGCTGCATGCCGGAAAAAACCCGGGGGGTGAATGAAGACATCTGGTGATCCCTGCCGATTGGAAAAACGCCTTATGCCCGCAATTTCAAGGCTTGAAAAGACTCAGCGTTTGAAGGCGGCGCGAAACTCCGAAAGCCTCAGGGCCCCGGTGAAATGCCCCATGGCGAAATAGCTCGCAATCCCGCCGCCCACCAGAACCAGAAGCCCCCACAGCGAGCTGAGGAAAGACGCATCGCCGAAGAAGTTGCCGTGCAGGTAGAACCCGCCAATAAGCAGCAGGCCGCCCATGGCCAGCGCCGATAGAATCATCGGCGGCAATCTCTTCCTGACGCGGTCGTCGACCCTGTAGTGCCCCCGGGCCGCGAGCGCCATCGCCAGCATGATGGCATTGGCCCAGGCGGCGATCGAGGTTGCGATCGCGATTCCCACATGCCCATACCACCGCGACAAGAGCAAGCTCGCCGCGATATTGATGGCAACCGAGATGAGGGCGAAGCGCATGGGCGTTTTGGTGTCCTCGCGCGCGTAAAAGCCCGGCTGGAAAACCTTGGTCATGGCGAAAGCCGGAAGCCCGATGGCGAATGCCAGAACGGCGGGCGCCACTGCCAATGTGTCGGCGTTGGTGAACGCCCCATGCTCGAAAACCGTGCGCAGGATTGGAACAGGAATGGCCATCAGGGCGACCGCCGATGGAATTGTGAGAAAGAGCGAAAGCTCAAGCGCGCGGTTCTGGCTGTTCATGGCGGCGGCGTCATCGCCCGCCCGAAGCTTGCGCGACAGGTCCGGAAGCAGCACCACGCCAATCGCCACGCCAATCACGCCGAGCGGCAATTGGTAAAGCCTGTCCGCGTAATAGAGATAGGCCACGGCCCGGTCGATGCTGGTGGCGATGATCGTGGCGATCAACAGGTTGATCTGCATGATGCCGCCCGAGATGATTCCGGGAACAGACAGCGTCAGAACCCGTTTTACGTCGGCTGAAAATCGTGGCATCCTGGGCACAAGCGGCATGCCCGCCCGCCGGCAGGCAATGGCCAAAAGCGCAAATTGCGCAACACCCGCGATCGAAACACCCCAGGCGAAAATATAGCCCGTGGCCGGCGTATTGCCGGTCTGGAAAACCCAAGCCGCGATGTTGGAGGAGATCATCACGATGTTGAGCAGAATGGGGGCCGCCGCCGCCGCCGTGAACCGGTTGAGGCTGTTGAGCACGCCGGATTGCAAGGCGGTGAGCGACATGAAGAGCAGATAGGGAAAACAGATCCGCGTGAGGTCAACAGCCAGCTGAAACTTGTCAGCGTCACCCGAAAACCCCGGCGCTATGACGATCATCAGCCACGGCATGGCGATCATCGCAGTGGCGGAAAACAGCAGCAGCCACGCCAGCAGCGCCGAAAAGATTTCACTTGCGAAGGCGTGCGCGGCGCTGTGGCCTTCGCCCTCGATGCGCCGCGCGAACTGCGGCACGAAGGCGGCGTTGAAAGCGCCTTCGGCGAACAGGGCGCGAAACAGGTTGGGAAACCGCTGGGCCACAAAAAACGCTTCCGCGATGGGGCCGGTTCCCAAGGTGAACGCCACAAGCTGGTCCCGGAGGAAGCCCAGCAGGCGGCTTGCCATGGTCAATCCGCCAACCGTTGCCGCCGATTTCAGAAGCGACATGCTATTTGTTCCCCTCAGGCGCCGGTTCCAGGACTTTCATCAGTTCCTTTTCAATCTGCTGGTGCCGGGCCGGGCTCACAATCTTGCCGCCCGTCAGATCGGTCACATAAAATACGTCTATTGCTTTCTCGCCAAAGGTGGTGATGTGGGCCGAAGCGATATTGAGGCTCAAGTGAAACAGGCTGTCCGTCAAATGATAGAGCAGGCCGATGCGGTCCAGCCCGTTGATTTCAATGACGGTGAAGCGGTTGGAGGATTGGTTGTCGATGATGACGCGTGGCGCCACCGAAAACGCCTTGATGCGCGGGCGGTTCTGGCCGGCGCTGGCCACCGCGTCCCTGAGCCGCAACTGGCCATGCAGCGATTTTCGGATGATCTCGGCCACCCGCTCGGCGCGGCGCTGCTCGTCGTCCTCGGTTGAAAATTCCCGCTGGATGAGAATGGTGTCAAGCGCCATGCCATCGGTTGTGGTGAAGATCTGCGCACCAACGATGTTGGCGCTGGCCGCGGCGCAGGCGCCCGTGATCAGCGCCAGCAGCCGCGGATGGTCCGGCGCATAGATCGTAAGCTCGGTGATGGCGGTGAATTCATCCGTGTGGATTTTGGTCAGGACCGAGCGCGGCTCGGCGCTCTCAATCAGTGCCTGATGGGTTATTTGCTTCTGTAAATTCACGTTCAGCCAATAGGCATCATAGTGCCTTGAGGTTGCTGCCTTGACCTGCTCTTCGGACCACTGGGGAAAATGCGACAGAAAAAGATTCTGCGATTCTGTCACCCGGATCTTTCGCGAGCTTCCCGTGTGCCCGCCGGTGAGCACGGGTTCAGCTTCCGAGTACAGGTTCCGCAGCAACTGGCCCTTCCAGCCATTCCACACGCCGGGGCCAACGGCGCGAATATCAACGACCGTCAGGATCAGCAGCAGCTTCAGCCGCTCCGGGCTTTGCACGATCGCCGTGAAATCCAGGATCGTCTTGAAGTAGTTGATATCGCGCATCTGCGCCGTTTCGCTCATCAGCAGATGGTGGCGGACGAGCCAGGCTGTCGTCTCCGTTTCTTCCGGCGTCAGCCCCAGCCGCGGGCCCAGCGACCTGGCGATGCGTTCGCCCACGATGGAATGATCCTCCGTCCGGCCTTTGGCGATATCATGCAGCAGCGCTGCCAAATAAAGCGGCCGCCGGCTCTTGAGGGTTGGAAATATTTCAGCGGCCAGCGGATGTTCTTCCGAGAGACTGCCTTTTTCAATCGCGGCCAGCGCGCCCACTGCCCGGATGAGATGCTCGTCGACCGTGTAGTGGTGATACATGTTGAACTGCATCATCGCCACGATGCGGCCGAACTCCGGAATGAACCGGCCCAGCACACCGGCTTCATTCATCATGCGCAGAAGTGTTTCGGCGGTTTCACTGTTGGTCAGCATGTCAAGAAACAAGCCGTTGGCTTCCGGGTTGCCGCACACCGCCTTGTCGATCAGGGGCAGCGACTGGCGCACGGCCTTGAGCGCATCGGGGTGAATTTCTGCCCCATGGGCGCTGGCGACTGAAAACAGGCGGACGAGATTGACGGGGTCATCATCAAAGGCCCGAGGGTTTGCCAGGGCGATGCGGCCGCTTTCAAAACGGAAGTTCCGGTTCTCCAGGCCTTTTCCGGCCGCGCGCGACTTGAGCTTCCCCATCATGCGGCTCAGCATCGGCACATCCTTGACCTGCCGCGCCTCAAGGCTGGCGCAAAAGATGCGGGTCAAATCCCCCACTTCCTTGGCGATCAGGAAATAATGCTTCATGAAGCGCTCGACATTTTTGAGGCCTGCGTGCGACTGATAGCCCAGCCTCGCGGCAAGCTCTGACTGGCGATCGAAGCTCAAGCGGTCCTCGCCGCGTCCGGAAACGAAATGCAACTGGCAGCGCACCGCCCAGAGGAAATTCTCGCATTTTTGAAACCGCGCCAGTTCTTCCGCCGTGAAAGCGCCCTTTTCGGCAAGCTCGTCGGGAGAGTTGGCGTCGTAAATAAACTTGGCGATCCAGAACAGCGTGTGAAGATCGCGAAGCCCTCCCTTGCCATCCTTCAAATCGGGTTCAACCATATAACGGCTCTCGCCGCTCTTGGCCAGGCGGGCATCCCTTTCCGCCAGTTTGTCAGCCACAAATTTCCGCGCTCCCGCCTGCACAATGTCGCGGCGGAAGGCCTGCTGCATCTGATCGCTCAGCGCCTTGTTGCCGCAAATAAGCCGCGCCTCCAGGATGGAAGTCAGAATGGTGTTGTCGGTCTTGGCCAGCCGGATGCATTCCTCGGTGCTGCGGGTGGCATGCCCAACCTTCAGCCGCAAGTCCCACAGGGTGTAGAGGATGAATTCGATGATCCGGCCCGTTCGCTCATCCTGTTTTCCGCGCAGCAGAAACAAGAGGTCGATGTCCGATCCCGGCGCCAGCGTGCCGCGGCCATAGCCGCCGGTTGCGATAATGGCCAATTCCTGCGCCACGCCTGCACGGATTTTGCCGTGCAAAAATTCATAGAGTGTATGGATGATTTCATCCTGGATATAGGAAAGGTGCTTGGCGCATTGGGTTCCCTTGCCATCGCTCAGCAGGCGCCGCTCCGCTTCGGTTCTGCCCGTGTTCAAATATTCCTTCAGAATGCCAACCAGCGTCGGGCGCAGCTTCACGAGGTCAGAGCCTGAGGCGGCAAAGCTTTCGCTGAAGGCCGCTTGCAAGGTGGCCACATCAATCAGCCTTTCAGGGTGGGAAATGGACCTGGCCTTCATCCCCTGACCTGCAGCTTGGCCTTGAGCGCATAGAGAAACGCCAGCGCATCGCGCGGTGTCAATTCATCGGGTGCAACACCTGCCAGCATCGTTTCAATCTCGCTGGGCCCCGGCTGGCGACTGGCTTCGTGATGTGATCGCGCTGCGGAAAACAGCGGCAGATCATCAATCAGTGTTTCCCGCTTGATGGCGCGGTCGCTCTTTTCGAGCTGGGCCAATATGGCGGAGGCCCGCTGGGTGACGCTTTGCGGCAACCCGGCGAGTTTGGCCACCTGGACGCCATAGGAACGGTCGGCGACACCGGCCACAACTTCATGCAGGAATATCACATCCCCATGCCATTCGCGCACCTTCACCGTGGCGTTAGCAAGGCCTGCGAGCTTGGAAGCAAGCGCCGTCAACTCATGATAATGCGTGGCGAACAAGGCCCGGCACTGATTGACCTCATGCAGGTGCTCAACCGTGGCCCAGGCAATGGAAAGCCCGTCGAAAGTTGCCGTTCCGCGCCCGATCTCATCCAGAATGACCAGCGAATGCCGCGTGGCCTGATTGAGAATGGCTGCTGTCTCAACCATCTCGACCATGAATGTCGAGCGCCCCCGCGCCAGGTCATCGGCAGCGCCCACCCGGCTGAACAGCCGGTCAACAACCCCGATGTGGGCGGAGGTTGCCGGAACATAGGAACCCATCTGGGCCATAATGACGATCAGCGCATTCTGCCGGAGGTAGGTGGATTTGCCCGCCATGTTTGGCCCCGTCAAAAGCCAGAGCCTGCGGGCATCCGCCGAAAGATCGCAATCATTGGCGATGAACGGGCTTTCCGCCTTTTTCTGCAGGACTTGCTCGACGACCGGATGGCGCCCTCCCGCTATTTTGAACGCGCGGGAATTGTCAATCCGGGGCCGCGCGTATCTCTGCCGCGACGCCAGCTCGCTCAAGGCGGAAGCCACATCGATGGCGGCGAGCGCTGCCGCGATTTTCGAAATCGCCTCTTTGGCGCCCGCGACACCCGCCGCAAACTCACTGAACATTTCCAGCTCAATGGCCAGCGCCCGTTCCGCCGCTGAGGCGATGCGCTGCTCAAGCTGTGAGAGTTCGACGGTTGTGAACCGCATGGCGTTGGCGACCGTCTGGCGGTGAATGAATTCATCCAGGAATTTTTCGCCTTGCAGGCTGGCGGCGTTCTGCGCCGCAACCTCGATGAAATAGCCAATCATGTTATTGTGGCGGATTTTCAGATTCTTGACCGCCGTTTTTTCCGCGTATTGGGTTTGCAGGTCAGCGATGATCCGCCGCGTGTCGTCCCGCAGAAGCCGCGCGCTGTCCAGTTCCGCATGAAAGTTTTCCCGGATGAAGTTTCCATCCCGGGCCAGCGACGGAAGCTCATCGGCAAGGCCTAGCGTCAGGCGGTGAACAACCTGATGCGGAAGGTCCCTGATGAGGGTTTTGGCAGCCGCGAGATTTGCGGGCAATTGATCCACATCGCGGTCAGCGTTCAGCATCTCGCCAATTTCATCGGCGCAATTCAACCCGTCGCGAATGGCCGCCAGATCGCGCGGACCGCCCCTTCCCAGCGACAAGCGGCCAAGCGCCCGCTCAAGATCAGGCATGGCCTTGAGTCTTTTCCTAACGTTTTCCCGGAGGTCCGGGGCGTTTCCAAAAAAACCAATCTCATCCAGCCGCGCTTCGATGGCCGGAACCTGATCCAGCGGCTGTCCCAGCCGGCTGGCCAGCAGCCTGGCACCTGCGGCAGTCACCGTCAGGTCAATGACGGAAAGCAGGCTGCCGTCTTTTTCGCCCGAGAGCTTGCGTGTCAGCTCAAGATTGGCCCGTGTTGCCGCGTCAATCAAAAGGCCGGTCTGCCCGTCCAGCTTTGTGGGCTGGCGAAGATAAGGCGCGTTTCCAACCTGGGTCAGAAGGATGTAATCGAGAAGCCCGCCCAGGCTCGCGATCTCGGCCCGTGAAAAATTTCCAAACGCATCCACCGCCGCCACACCAAAATGCTCATTCAGCCGCCGCTCAGCGGAAGCGCTGTCAAAGCGCGAGTTGGAAAGGCTGGTGATCGCGGCGCCTGTCGACTCGAGCATCCCGTTGACCGCGCCGTCGCCCCGCAGGCTTTCGGCCACGATGATCTCACTGGGCTCCAGCCGCGCCAGCTCAGCGGGCAAGCGCTTGGCATCCGTCAGCACAACGGAAAATTCGCCCGAAGAAATATCAGCCCAGGCGAGCGCCATTTCCTGGCCGCCCCTGATGGCGGCCAGCGCCGCCACATAATTGTTGGCCCGCGATTCAAGGAGGGTGTCTTCGGTGAGGGTTCCCGGTGTGACCAGGCGCACCACACTGCGGCGAACCACAGACTTGCTGCCACGCTTCTTTGCTTCCGCCGGATCCTCCATCTGTTCGCAAACCGCGACCCGGTGCTCCAGCCTGATGAGTTTCTGCAAATATTGATCCGCCGCGTGAACGGGAACGCCGCACATGGCGATGTCAGCGCCCAGGTGCTTTCCCCGCTTGGTGAGCGCGATCCCCAGGGCGCGCGAGGCGGTTTCCGCGTCCTCAAAGAACAGCTCGTAAAAATCTCCCATGCGGTAGAACAGCAGATAACCCGGATAGGCCGCCTTGATTTCAAGGAATTGCGCCATCATGGGCGTGGGCGCGGTTTCCTGCGGAGCTGTCGTCATGTCGTTCATGGCCCGTCTATATCAGATATCGCCGCGAATCCGACATACCCCTTGTCATGAATTTAGAGGCTTGAGGATTGTAGGCTGCGCCCCTAGTCTAACCCGCTACAAACAGGTCCAGAACAGGTGGTTGATGTCCAACGATATGAAGATCAGCAAACGGCCGTCGATTACCGATGAAGAAGCCCTCGAGTTTCACAGCCGCGGCAAACCCGGAAAGCTGGAAATCAATCCGACCAAGCCCATGGCGACCCAGCGCGATTTGTCATTGGCCTACAGCCCGGGGGTGGCCGTGCCCGTGCGGGCCATCGCCGATAATCCGGATGCGGCCTATGATTATACGGCCAAGGGAAACCTCGTGGCGGTCATTACCAATGGCACGGCTATTTTGGGCCTGGGCGATCTTGGCGCGCTGGCTTCAAAGCCGGTGATGGAGGGCAAGGCCGTTCTCTTCAAGCGCTTTGCCGATGTTGACTCCATTGATTTGGAAGTTGATACCAAGGATGTTGACGAATTCATTGGCGCCGTGCGCTATCTTGGACCCTCGTTTGGCGGCATCAATCTTGAGGACATCAAGGCGCCGGAATGCTTTATGATTGAGCAGCGGTTGCGCGAACTCATGGATATTCCGGTTTTTCATGATGATCAGCATGGCACGGCGATTATCGCGACCGCCGGCCTCATCAATGCTCTCCATATCACCAAGCGCGACATCAAGAATTTCAAACTGGTTTGCAATGGGGCGGGTGCCGCGGCAATCGCCTGTATTGAACTTATAAAGTCCATGGGTGTTCCAGCCGCAAACGTCATCCTCGCTGATTCCAAGGGCGTGGTTTACCAGGGCCGCACCGAAGGCATGAACCAGTGGAAATCCGCCCATGCAACGCCCACCAAGGCCCGCAGCCTGGCGGACGCCATGGCAGGTGCGGATGTTTTCTTTGGCCTGTCCGTTGCCGGCGCCTTGACGCCCGCCATGGTGAAAAGCATGGCCAGGAACCCGATTATTTTTGCCATGGCAAACCCCGATCCGGAAATCCTGCCGGAGGAAGTGTCAAAAATCAGGTCGGATGCCATCATGGCGACAGGCCGCTCGGATTATCCCAACCAGGTGAACAACGTCCTGGGCTTTCCTTATATTTTCAGGGGCGCTCTCGATGTGCGCGCCCGCACCATCAACGAGGAAATGAAGATTGCGGCGGCGCAAGCCCTGGCGAGCCTTGCCCGCGAAGATGTGCCAGACGAGGTGGCTGCCGCCTATCACGGCTCGCGTCTGACATTTGGGCCCGATTACCTGATCCCCGTGCCCTTTGATCCCCGTTTGATTTCGACAATTCCCGTGGCCGTGGCCAGAGCCGCCATGGAAAGTGGTGTGGCGCGCCGGCATTTGGCCGACTTGACCGAATACGCGGCCCAGCTTTCGGCCCGCCTTGATCCCATCGCTGGCACATTGCAGACTGTATTTGATCAGGTGAGGTCAAAACCAAAGCGCGTGGTGTTCGCCGAAGGCGAGGAGGATCGCATGATCCGCGCCGCCAACAGCTTCGCCCATGCGGGCCTTGGCAAGGCCATTCTCATCGGCCGCGAGGCCGAAATCGCCAACACCCTCAACGCCAACGGCCTGGAGCTGCACGAAGAGGTTGAAATTCTCAACGCCCGCATAACCGACCGCAATGTTGATTATGCCAATTACCTGTACGAGCGCCTGCAACGCATCGGTTTCCTGTTTCGCGATTGCCAGCGGTTTGTCAATCAGGACCGCAACGTCTTCGCCGCCTGCATGGTGGCCCTGGGTGACGCCGACGCGCTGGTCACCGGCCTCACCCGCAACTTCTCGGTGGCCCTTGATAACGTCCGCCGCGCCATCGACAATCGCCCCGGCCACCGGCCCATCGGCGTTTCCATGGCGCTGGTGCGCGGCCGCACGGTGTTCATTGCCGATACGTCAATCCATGAACTGCCAACGGCTGATGAACTGGCCGACATCGCCCAGGAAGCCGCAGGCGTGGCGCGCCGCTTTGGCTACGAGCCACGCGTCGCGTTCCTGTCCTATTCCACCTTTGGCTACCCCAGGGGCGAGCGCGCCGAATATGTGAGAAACGCCGTCGCCGTTCTCGACAGGCGCAATGTTGATTTCGAATATGATGGTGAAATGGCAGCCGATGTCGCCCTTTCGAAGGACGCCATGGCGCAATACCCCTTCTGCCGCTTGACAGCGCCCGCGAACGTGCTGGTGATGCCGGCAGCCCATTCCGCCTCGATCTCGACCAAAATGTTGCAGCAGCTGGGGGGCATCACGGTTGTGGGGCCGCTCCTCACAGGCCTGGCCAAGCCGGTTCAGATCGCCTCCATGTCGGCCACAACCACCGATATTGTGAATCTTGCCGCGATAGCCGCCTTCGATATCAACCGCTGACGGCTTCGCCGGGTTTGCCGAAATGCGCGAAATAGCGCGGGTTGATATTGGCGACGGGCAGAACAATGAGCACATCAGTCGTATTGAACTGCCGGTCTATCACCGCCCCTTCGCCGATGTAGCATCCCAGGCGGAGATATCCCTTGATCAGGGGTGGAAGGGTCTTCAAGGCCGTTTTGGCGTCCAACCCATTCGCGCCCTCTGATTTCATTTCAACATAACGCTCTGGCAGGGCGCGCGCATTCCATTCCGGCGGTGCCTTGCAATTTCGCGCCAGAAAATCCAGTGTCAGCGCATGCTGCGCCACGTCAACACCATCGAGACTGGCGCAGCCCAGCATCACGTCCAGCCCGTGCTGCCTGACATAGTTCCAAATCCCCTGCCACAGCAATTCAACCACAGGCTTTGTGCGGTATTCCTTCAGCACGCAGGATCTTCCGAGCTCGAGAAAGCTCAGCTCCGGTTTTGAGGCCAAAAGAGGCGCGAGATCAAATTCACTCTGCGTGTAAAAACCACCATTTTCCTGCGCAACATCCTGCCGCAGCAGGCGGTAAGTCCCCACCATTTCACCATCATGAACCGCGAACCGCGATTGTTGGCCGGCAGGTGTCTGGTTTACGACAACAAGGTGATCGCAGATATCATCAAAGTGATCGGCATCCATCCGTGATTGCGAGGCGCTTTCGCTGGGAGACGCGTTCAACTCCCCGTAAAAAACCTCGAAACGCAGTCTTTGCGCGGTGGCAACCTCTCCGTTTGATTGAGCCAATCGCACGCACAAGCCGCTTCGGCCTCCCAGGACATTCAAAGCTGGCTGCTGATAGTTCACAAGATCGGGCTCCTAAATCTCCCCATATCTTGCCATAAACCGGCCAATTGTGAAAGTTCTGTAACAACGCTCAGGCGGCGGTTTTCAGCCCGAGCAGCTTTGCCATGGCGTCTTCCAGGTCATGCCGGTCAAATGGCTTGGAAAGATGTCCATCCATGCCTGCGGCAATGCATTCCTCATAATGCTCGCGCCGTGCGTTCGCCGTAAGCGCGAGAATAGGCAGTCTTTTCTTGGGCTTTTGTTTCAGTTCCTGGGCGCGCACCCGTTTTGTTGTCTCAAGCCCGTCCAGATCCGGCATTTCCACGTCCATCAGCGCCAGATCGAATGGGCCCTTTTTGTCCAGCGCCTTGAGAAACTGCTGCCCCGAGGTCACGTGGTGAACATTGTGTCCGGCCTTTTCCAGTATCGTTTTGGCAAGTACCGCGTTGACGGGATTATCCTCGGCAAGAATGATTTTGAAGCGGTGCCGCGCATCAGGGGTCTTCACGATATTGCGGAGTTTACGCACCGCTGTGTCGATCACGCGAAAATCCGGTGAAGTGAGTTGACGAACAACAGTGGCCTTTCGAATTGGCTTGAGCAGGTAACCCGCAAACGGACGCTCGAGGAATTCCTTCGAATTCCGCCGCTGCTCGGCCTGCATCAAGACCCAAACCTGCCTGGCGCTTCCCTTGTCTTTTTTCAAGCGCTTGGCCCACCTCCGAAGCTCGCTTGCAAAACATGAGTCGCAAATGATCGTGGCTTTCTGGCCTTGCGCCTTCGCGGCCAGCGAAGTTTTCACGTCCGCCCGAGCCGGCAATATCTTCACGCTGGCGCCAAGTTCCACCAGCAGCGCCTTCAAATGATCACGGGTGGGCCCAGCCAATAGCGCCAGTTCGTAAGCTTGCCCCCGCAAAGAAGCAGGACCGGCCGCAGGGCCGGCTGCATCGTGGCACGGCAGCTTGACCATGAACGTGGAGCCTTGTCCAAGCTGGCTCGAAACAGAGATTTTTCCTTTCATCCCGGCGACAATCTTTTTTGTGATCGAGAGGCCAAGGCCGGTGCCCCCGAACAACCGTTTGGTTGCGTTACTGGCCTGGGCGTACTCATCAAAAATTCGGGCGGTTTCCTCTGAAGTCATGCCAATTCCCGAATCCACGACTTTGACCAAAAGGGAGCGCGAAGCGCCATCATAGTCGACTTCCAGCGCGACGCCCCCCCGCTCGGTGAATTTGATCGCGTTGCCGCATAAATTAAACAGGATTTGCCGCAGCCTGAATTCATCGCTCGTGAATGTTGAAGGAGCAGCCGGCGTGACCCGGCAGGAAATCTCGATGCCCTTGGCATGGGCGCGGGGCGCCAGCAGTTCTGTGACGCCTTCTATGAGTTCCAAAAGATCAAAGGGTTTGCTCTCGAAGTCAAAATGGCCTGATTCAATTTTCGAAGTATCCAGAATCTCGTCGATGATTGACAGGAGAGTTCGCCCTGAAGCGTCGGCGGCTCGCGCGTAGCTTTCCTGCTCAGGCGTCAATTGTGTTTCGCGCAGCAGCCCCAGCATCCCGATGACG